>CACZXN010000016.1:0-17765 GCA_902785075.1 uncultured Bacteroidales bacterium
CAAAATTGAAAAAATGCATCATCGAAAATAACTACTATGGTGGAGGCAGTCTTGGTAAGGTTGTTGGAACAGTAACCTCAGAGCTTGAGGACTGCGAGATAAAAGGCAATGTGTTTGGCGCAGGATATTCCGCAGAAATACCAACCCTTGAAGTTAGAGATGCAGGCTTTGCAAAAGATCCGAATGACGCTAATAAAACTTTGTCTCCTTACTTTAACCCTAATTCAGGTATGTTTGAGCCTGGAACCTTCTCAGAAACTACCAAATTCAGTTGGGAGAATGGTACCTTCCCCAATAATAACAACATTGACCCAAAATTTAGTAGTAGAAAGATTACTACCAACATCAATTTGAGTAACTCCAACCTCGGTTCGGTGGAAGGCGATGTAAACCTTACCATCAAGGGTAATAGCGTGATCGGCACTGCAGGTGATACCACCACGGGCAACGTATTTGGCGGTGGAGAACAGAGTTACGTCACAAATACTCCTGCAACTTCTACTACTGAAGCAAAGACCCACACCGTCACCGTTAACGTGGAAGGTAACACAGAAGTACTTGGCAATGTCTTTGGCGGTGGTGATAATGGTGTTGTTGAAGGTCACACTATTGTGAATATACAGGACACACCTACCCCAAGTGGTGATACAGAGCCATAAGAAGGAAGAAGGATGATGGATGATGGAAAGAATGAAACAAGTACTCCGACATCCGTTCAGGAAAGTGGTAGGCAATTCGTAACGAGACGATATATAGAACGAGAAATAACGAAACGATTATATTGAACACATTAGTATACATAGATATGGTTAACGATATGACACATTATAACGAGGTGAAAGTGTGCAGGACAAATGTTCATCAATGGCGTACGCTCTTGATGCTCTTGTTGGTGTTAGGTGGTGGTGAAGCAATGGCTCAAGTCAGGATCCATGGTTCCGTTTTTGGTGGAGGTAATAATGCAGAAGTTCGGATTGACACCAAAGTGGATATCAGTGATGGTATCGTGATGGAGAATGTTTATGGTGGAGGAAAAAAAGGTGATATAAAGGGAACCACAGAGGTGAACATCTGTGCCAAGGAGAGTACTACGCCTGGAACATACGAGGCTGTGGAAGAAGGTAATCATGGTGTCACAATCGAAGGTGATGTGTTCGGCGGTGGTCAGGGAGATGATGACAATTTCTTCTGCGACAAAGCCATGGTAGGAGTTGATGGCGATGGTATCGCACATCCAGAAGGCGGAACAACAGTCAGAATCGGTAACGGAACCATAAACGGCAATGTCTATGGTGGTGGTGAGATAGGTCGTATAGAAAAGAATACGGTTGTGACGATTGGTTTCGGAGATGGCGGAAATAATAGTAGCACACCTTATATTAAGGGTCATGTATTCGGTGCAGGCAAGGGTGTAAGTACCCATGGCTTCTCTGCTTTGGTGCGCGGAAACAGTACAGTCACCATTGCGGGTGATACGCAAATCGGAAAGAACGTCTATGGTGGTGGCCAAATTGCTACAGTAGGTAGATATGTAGTTGTTAATTCACGACCTACAAAATCTTCAAGCGGTGGATTATGTACTGTCAATATCTTAGGTCATACCATCATCGGAAAAGATGCTGATGAAAATATCAAAGGAGATGTCTTTGGTGCAGGCAAAGGACTACTGCCATACGAAGGCTGGGATAATTCCACACCTTGGAGTATGTTAGCAGACAATACTCACAATGAATATACAACTGATAAAAAAGCAGATTACTTTGTGTTTATTCAGACGCTGGCCTTAGCGAGCGATACCGAAGTGACCATTGGTGGAAATGCTACAGTCAAGGGTTCTGCCTATGGTGGTAGCGAGAACGGTTTCGTACAGCGCTATACTCATGTCACCATTCAAGGTAGCAGTGAGATTGGTACGACTGACAATGATAACAAAGACCAGAATGGCAACATCTTTGGAGGTGGACGTGGTGATGATAGTGTTGAAGGATATGCAGAAGCAGGAAAGGTGAAAGGAAACACCAACGTCACCACCAATGGCGGTACTATGCATGGTTCTGTCTATGGCGGTGGAGAAAAGGGTTATACCATCGGTAGTGCGACGGTCAACATCTTGAGCGGTACGATCAATCACGATGTTTATGGCGGTGGTGCATTAGCGGACACGAATAAAGGTAACGGGACGGACTATGTTCCGGTATCCGGAATAGAAGTGGGGAATGATGTTACTGGTCTTTATGAAAATACATACGTTAAAACAAGTGACACAGAAATACTTGCAAACAAAACTTATTATAATGCAAACGGGACGCCAATTACAGGTACACTCACAATTGAGAATTTAGGTAATTATTACGAATGGTCAGAAACCAATTACGCAGAGTCAGATGGGACAGCTAAGCAAGGCAAAATCTATTATACAAAAACTCACCCCACGACCGTCAACCTCTTTGGAGGTTTGATTAAAGGTGACGCCTACGGTGGTGGTCTGGGACGACTAGCTGATACACCAAACAGTGTGACAGCTGTTCAAGCGAAAGTTTATGGCGATGTGACGGTAAACCTTGGTAACCCTGATGAAGCTGATGTTGATGATGCGAGAGCCACAGCATTTGAGCTAGCCACAACATCAGGTACGATTAGTCAAACGACCTATTCTGGTATTGCGAGTTCAGGACGTATCTTCGGATGTAATAACCTGAACGGTTCACCAAAGGGTGCGGTTACTGTAAATGTATATAGGACAACTGCATTAACCTATGCAGGAGAGATTGCTGACAAACCAACAAAGACGGAACATAATACAGATCCGGGTGGTTACGAGCTCGCTGCGGTCTATGGCGGTGGTAACTTAGCTATGTATGATCCAACCAATGCAGAGACTCCTGCCAAGGTGAACATCTATGGTTGCGGTCTGACCAGCATCAAGCAGGTATATGGTGGTGGTAACGCTGCCCCTGTGCCTGGTTCAGAGGTGATGGTGGAGGGAACCTATGAAATCTATCAGGTATTCGGAGGTGGTAATGGTAAGGACATTATCCAGAAGAATGGCGTATGGATGGAGAACCCAGGTGCAGATGTCGGCATCAAGAGTTATACTGGGACGACTCCAAATTTGTATGGTGATAACACTTCGGAAACTTCTATTATTGGAGTTGCAAAAGTTTCCATTCTTGGTGGAACCATCCATTATGTTTTTGGTGGTAGCAATACCAAGGGAGATGTGATTAAGAATTCTTGTTTGATACTTGGTAGCGAAAACATTCAGGCTTGTGAATACAATGTAGGTAAAGCATATGGAGGTGCTAACGATGCCCCCATGTCAGGTGATATTGTCATTGAAATGGGATGTACCGAAGGTCTGGAAACTATTTACGGTGGTGCCCGCAATGCAGATGTCAATGGTAACATCGTACTTAACATCACAGGAGGTCACTTCGGTAAGGTGTTTGGAGGTAATGATAATGGTGGTGCCATCCAAGGATCTATCACGGTCAACATTGAAGAAAGAAGTTGTCTGCCTATCGAGATTGATGAACTATATGGTGGAGGAGAAAACGCTCCGTATTCAATTTTTGGATATGAAAAGGATGCTAATGGCAACATTGTAAAGGATGACAACCAGCGTCCTACAGTCTTAACGTCTGGAAATAATCCTTATAAAGATCCTCAAGTGAATATCATCTCTGCCACTAGTATTGGCACTATTTATGGTGGTGGATATGGTGTTACGGCTACCATGGTCGGTAATCCTCATGTGAATATCAACATGACACAAGGATCTATCGATGGTAAATATAGCTATCAAGCAGGAAAATCAGACGACCGCTATAACGAAAATGGTACCAACTACTATTTTAAGGATGCCAATAATAACAAACTTGTTCTTACTTCAACAGAACAAACCGCAAGCAGCTATCCAAAAAAATTGAATCTTGGTACTGTTGGAAATGTATTTGGAGGTGGTAATGAAGCAAATGTCATTGGAAATACAGTTATCAGTATCGGAACCGGTGAATGGTTAAACAAAAATGGTGAACGCGAAATGTTGGGAACCACAACAACCATTACCGAACCAACACTATTTACATATAAGAAACCTTCGGAATCTGCAACTTCAGAGGCGTGGACGTATCTTGTAACGACAACAACGACAAATCAGGAAACTGGAGAAACAACAACCACGACGGCTATTACACCGATAGAAGGTACTCCTACTCCAGCCCGCAACGCAGCTCAAATTCTTGGAAGTGTCTATGGTGGCGGTAAGGGTAAGAGTGATAATATCGAATCTGCTCTTGTTACTGGTAACACCACCGTGACGATGGCTGGTGGCGATGTGAAGGAGAGTGTCTATGGCGGTGGTCAGCTGTCACAGGTTGGCGGTAACACGAATATCACGGTCAGTGGCGGTACTATCGGAACGCCTAAGGACGGTGAAACAGTCTATGGTGGCGCTACATACGGCAACATCTATGGCGGTGGCTTGGGAAGTAGTGATAACGTCAGGTTCGGTCTTGTCAAGGGTAACACGAATGTGACAGTCACTGGCGGTAGTGTGCTCCACAGTGTCTATGGTGGTGGTGCCTACGGCTCTGTTGGTACTTATACCTATGCCAGCAATAATGCGAATGCAGCTATCTCTAATCGTCCTGATAACAATACGGGTAAGGCTACAATTCACATCACTGGTGGTACCATTGGTACTGACGGACACGAGAATGGTATGGTGTTTGGTTCTTCACGAGGTGATATCGCAGCACCTGATGCTATCCAGGACAACATGGCTTGGGTATATGATACGGAGGTTGTGATTGGTACTGAGAATGACGAGACTTCCGGTCCTACTATCCACGGCTCACTCTATGGCAGTGGTGAGAATGGACACACATTCCACGATGCATCTGTGACGATGTGGAGCGGAACCGTAGGTAACCCTGAAGAATTCTATGCTTATCGCGGTAACGTCTATGGCGGCGGTTGCGGTACGGATAAGTACTATGAGAATGCTGAGAACGAGAAACATGACGGCAAAGGAACTCTCTACAACCCAACGGCTGGTATCGTTAAGGTCAATGCCACGGTAGAGATACATGGCGGCAGTGTAGCCAATAATATCTATGGCGCAGGCGCTATGGGTAAGGTTAAGGGAAGCACATCTGTTGTTATCAATACAGAAGGTTCTGTCGGTGTCGATGGAGATCATGATGATGGTAATGTCTATGGTGCTGCCCGTGGTGAATTGGGATTGAGCAATGATTATGCTTCCGTTACCAATTCTTCCGTTACAATTACCAAAGGTACTGTCAAAGGTAGTGTCTATGGCGGTGGTAGAGCAGGTGTTGTCACTGGTCAGGTTGTTGTTAACCTTAACGGGGGAACCGTTAAGCACGATGTTTATGGCGGTGGTGCGTTGGCACAGACCAATACGCTGTATGATGGGGCTAATGAGACTTATAAGACTTATGTGACCAATGTGAACTTGGCAGGAACCACGGTTAATGGTAACCTCTATGGTGGCGGTCTGGGACAGTTGGCTTCTGCAGGTACTGACGAAGTCCTCTATACAGCAGAAGACGCAGAAGTTATCGCTGGTACCAAACAAGTTGGAGATGTAAAGACTCCTGCTACTGCGGCTCAGACTGCTGTAGCTGCTAATGTGAATGGTCCTGTGAAGGTAAGTGTCACCAATGGTTCTGCGTCAAATGTCTTTGGTTGTAACAACCTTAACGGTGCACCTAAAACTACAGTTGATATAGAAATCGGTGCGAAGACGGGTGAGGCTCCAAGTATCACTTATACTGGTTCTGCCACAGTCTCTGGTAGCGTGTATGGTGGTGGTAACATGGCTGCCTATGCGGGTTCTCCTGCTGTGAAGATATATAGCGGCACGGTGAACACGAATGTCTATGGTGGTGGTCTCGGTGCTACTGCTGTCACTGGTGGCACTTCTGTCACGATGGAAGGTGGTACGGTTGACAACGATGTCTATGGTGGCGGTAGTCAGGCTGATGTAACAGGTAGTGTTGCTGTTACTATCGCAGGTGGTACTGTTACCCACGATGTCTATGGCGGCGGTGCTTTGGCGAATACGAATACGGCGAACTGGAATACATCAAGTAACACTTGGGCAGATGGAATGGATTCAAACAGTAATACCACGACAATAACCCTGACAGGAGGTACCATTGGTAATGTCTATGGCGGCGCTTTAGGACAACATGCTGTAGGAACACCTGGCGATCCTGGCTATATTGCAGCTATTGAACCAAATGTGTACGGCGACATTGCGCTAACAGTAAATAATGAACTTGCTACAGGAAGGGCAAAATTCCTAAGAGAATATGAAACCCATGATTATATGGGAACATATAAAGATGCATATGATAATATACAAACAAAGCAGGTAACAGGAACCGTATATACCAAGGGAAATGTGTTTGGCGCCAACAATAAAGAAGGAACGCCTAAGGGTAATATACAAGTAACTGTATGGTCAACAACACCGATTGATTATGACGGTACTGGCGCCATAAAGCACGAATATGGAAAATATGAAATTCAGAATGTTTATGGCGGAGGTAATCTCTCTGCCTATGTGCCTGCTGAAGGAAAAGCCACACACGTTGATGTACACGGTTGCGATAGGACAAGTATTCAGTTCGTCTTTGGTGGTGGTAATGCTGCCCCTGTGCCAGTAACAAATGTAACTATCTATGGTTCATACGAAATAGAAACTGTGTTTGGTGGCGGTAATGGTAGCCAACCTATTTGGTCACAAAGTCAAGAAGAATGGATAGAGAGTCCTGGTGCATCTGTTACTACCAGTAATGTTACACTCAAGGGAGGTTATATACATAGTGCTTTTGGAGGCAGTTACGAGAGGGGTACAGTTGTTAACGTCAACCTTGATAAGAGTGGCACAGGCGGAGAATGTATATTGCGTGTTACCGACGTGTTCGGTGGTGGAAAGGATGCTGACGTTACAAAGGACATCAACATAACTATTTCAGACTGTACTGGATGGGGAAGCCTTATAGATCCAGACCAAAGTGCCGATTATATTAAGAATGTTTATGCAGGCTCTTATAATGCCAGAATCTTCGGTAATGTCACTATGACTGTAACAAGTGGTGTCTTCACCAATGTGTTTGGTGGTAATCACACCAGTGGCTTCATCAATGGTAAGATTACCATAAACATCGAGGAAACTGAGGCTTGTAAGCCAGTCATCATTGATAACCTCTATGGTGGCGGCAACTATGCTGCCTATCCTGGTGCTGGTGCTAATAATGGTGATCCCAAAATAACCATCAACGTCAAAGCGGCTACTAGAATAGGTAACATTTACGGCGGATGTAACCACAATGATGTAACAGGTGATACCGAAGTTAACATCAACATGATAAAAGGTTGGTGGGCAGGAAGGACGTATGAAAATGAGGCCATTCCGGACTCAATAGGTGTCATCGGCCATGTCTATGGTGGTGGCAACGAAGGTCGTGTGATAGGTAACACAACCGTCAATATTGCGACAGAAAAGACAGTAACCCTTGTTAGCACTCCAAAGGATGATGTCAATGCAAACCCTGTTGCTCCACCTGCTCATCTTGCATCGGACACAAACACCTACAATGTTTTAGGTGCAAAAATTACAGGAAACGTGTTTGGTGGCTGCAATAAGGATGATGTTACGGGAAATACAACAGTGAACATCTGTACAGCAGATTATTCTGAGACTACGGGCTTTGAGGGCGTCTCTATTGGTGAGAGTGTCTATGGTGGTGGTAATGCCGGTAATGTTGAGGGAAACACATTTGTGAACATGAGTGGCGGTAATCGTACGGAAGTGGACGGAGCCTATGTCTTTGACGGCGTGTATGGCGGTGGTCTGCATGGTTCTGTAGGAACAGCTGCGGTGGATGACGAAGGCAATGTCCTTCCAGGAGCCATCGTATATCATACGGGCGAACAGGAGCACGCAGGTTGTATCGGTAAGATTGTTAATTATAAAGAAAACACGGGTAAGTGTACTGTTGTCGTCAACGGTGGTCAGGTGGGTCCTGTTGAGACAGCATTGGCAACAGGCGGTATGAAGAATACAAAGCGTTATTATAAAGATCCAAAAGACCAAACGGATGTCGGTCCAGTAGATTACGGTTTTGTATTCGGTGCCGGACGTGGTGACGTAGAAAATCCTGCGACTTCTCCAGATGCTGACTTCCATACATTTGTCAAGGAAACAGACGTGACTATCGGTGGTACTGCTTTCATCATGGCTTCAGTCTATGGTGGCGGAGAGAATGGTCGTGTACTTGGTGATACTCATGTCACCATTAAAGGTGATTGCCAGATTGGTTGCGGTGAAGGAAAGGTTGAGGAAGGAAAACCTGTCCGCTATACGACAGAACAATGGAATGGTGAGAATGCTAATAACTTCACTGAATGTGCAAGTTGGGATTACAAGTCACCATTCTTGCCTCATGACCCATACGCACAAACAAGTGATACGGAAGATGCTAAGGAAGGTACCGACGGCCATACCTACTATGGTAGTGTATTCGGTGGCGGTTCCGGTTATTATCCATATAAGAAAGCAGATGGCAGTCACGAGTGGCTTCGTTCTGCAGGCATCGTATATGGTAATACGGTGATAGATATTACCGGTGGTCATATCCTGACCTGTGTTTATGGCGGTAACGAGACAACTGATGTAGGTACATATTCCAATAATACCAAAGGACAACCTTTGGTACACGAATCTGGCGGTAAGTGTACCATCAACATGGTGGGTGGTACAATAGGTGTACCTCGTACAGATGAAAATGCAAAGAAGCGCCCAGTTACCTGCTATCTCTTCGGTGCTGGTAAGGGTGACCAGCGTACACAATTTAACACCTGGACCAACGTGCAAGAGACGGAAGTCAACGTCAGCGGCACAGCCCGCATCTTCGGTTCCGTCTTCGGTGGTGGTGAGGATGGTCACATACTGGGCGATGCAAAGGTGAATATTGGTGGCACTGTGAAAATAGACCTCAATGGCGACGATGATACAGACGACGAAGGCGAGACGTTCACAGCCCAAAGTGGTCTGAAGATTGGTACCAAAGGAACCTCATACGTTGATGGTAACGTCTTTGGTGGTGGTCGTGGCTTCAGTGGTTTAGCACTGACGGCCGGCAGTGTGGGTGGTAATGCAGAGGTGAATATTGCCGGTGGCACCATGTTAGGTTCTATCTATGGTGGTGGTCGTCTGGCATCAGTGGGTATCGACTTTACACCACCCACCGATCCGCTTTATGGTCAGCTGGTAGATGACACAAATGAGAAGACACATGGTCATATTGCCATTAACATCAGCGGTGGTACAATTGGTAATGATGTTGCTAATGCCAAGTATGGTGGTAATGTCTTTGGTGGTTCGATGGGACGTATCACACTGCTCGATGAATCGCTGAATCCAATATGGCCTAAGCAGGCTGTAACCAAGGAAACAGAGGTTACCATTACCGGCAATGCTATTATTAAGAGAAATGTCTATGGTGGTAGTGAGTATGGTATCGTACGTGACAAGGCTATCGTGAATATTTCTGGTGACGGCACAGTCGATGGCAACGTCTATGGTGGTGGATATGGTAGTGACGATGATACCCCGACGTACATCACTGCTGGTGACTATGCGCCAGGAGCAGATTATGTCTTTACACCGATGATATGGACTGGTTGTGTTTCCGGTGACACAGAAGTCAACATCTCTGGCGGTACAGTGAAGAAGAATGTCTATGGTGGTGGCGAAATGGCATCAGTAGGCCTCATCAACTGTCATGTCGTGGAGGATAACAATGGTGATATCACCATCGGAACTAAGAAGTATCGATATACCGCTATGACGAAGCACGACGTACAAGGCACTGGAAGTGATGAGAAAGCTTATAGTTTTGCATTGAGTTGGCCATATGAATTTACGTATATCCCAGCGAATCCAAAATCTGATCACATCGGTGGTAAGGCTACAGTGAACATTTCCGGTGGAACAATTGGCGATGATGGAGACACTGGTTATATATTTGGCGGTGGTAAGGGTAGAGTATGGTTTGGTGCAACAGAAAACACCGTTGAGGATATATCAGGACAACGCTATAAGGAGGCGTTCTGTGCCAATGTGCGTGAGACCCTTGTAACCATTGAAGAGGGTGCTAATGTCAGGACAGTCTATGGTGGAGGCGATGATGGTCACGTTGAAGAGAATACCAATGTCATCATCAATGGCGGTACGATTGCCCATTCTGTATTTGGTGGCGGTAAGGGAACAAGTACTTTCACTGCAACATTGTTGGATCCCACAAAAGCAACTCCGACTCCTAAGGGAAGCCCAGAATCTGTTCATAGCTGGACAGCCGGTAAGGTTTATGGAAATACCAATGTCACGATGAACGGCGGTAATGTAGGTTGGTTCATTTATGGTGGTGGTAACCTAGCCTCTGTGGGTAAGGGAAATTATGCCGGAGGTAAGGATGACTATTCTCAGGCAGGATATGGAGAATTACCTGAAAAGGAAGAAGATAGTGAGAATTCAGGCAGTTACATTGGAGGAAATCTTTGGACTACTTCCTATACTGCACAGAATCCAACCAAGGATATGGCCTATTATTTCCTGAATAGTGGTATCGCCACGGTGAATCTCTATGGAGGCTCGGTGGGTACAACAAATGGTTTTGAAGTTTCAGAAAACACATATAAAAGTTATGATGATGATGGTATTCCATATGGTTCTATCTTTGGTGGTAGCCGTGGTAAGGCTGCTAAGACGGCAAGTCAATCACCTCGTTACAAGTATGTGCCCGACTTCTTCTTAGGCTATGTAAACAAGGCTATCGTCAATGTCGGTGATGCTACCAAGATTAACGATAACAACTATACCGGTCCGACTATCTACGGTTCTGTATATGCTGGTGGTCAGGACGGTCATGTGCGCAACAGTACTGAACTGAAGGTCTATAAGGCAAATATTTCAGGTCAGACTACTGATGCTGAAGATCGAAGCGGCCATATCTTCGGTGCCGGTTCGGGTATCGGAACATATCTTGACGACAGCGATAATAAGGACAAAATGCACTATGGCTCAGGTTCTGTGACCTGCACAACATTTGTCGAAGTGAACAAGGGTGCAAACATCCATGGTAACGTCTATGGCGGTGGAGCCATGGCCACTGTAGGACCTCCAAAGATTCCAGTAGACCGCCCTGATGATGAGCAAAAAGAGGTAACATCATCAAGCACTCATCAATCATGTTCATACACACGGGTCGACATCAATGGTGGAAGCATCGGTGGTAGTGTCTTTGGAGCGAGTCGCGGTCCAAGTGTTTCGTTCTACGCAGGCAATTTTAGTACCGCAGAAAATGATGGAAAAGAAGAATACACCCCTGACAAGTTCGCGACTTCCATTTGGTCGACTGTCAATATCAATGGCGGCGAGATTGCAGGTAATGTATATGGTGGTGGAGAAGGCGGCCTTGTCAAGAAAGACATCAAGGTCCACCTGAATGGCGGTAAAATTACCAATGATGCCTACGGTGGTGGTAAAGGACACAAATATATCGCTGCAGATGTAGGTGGTGACGTCACTTTGGAACTGAACAATAACAACAATGGCGCTGATGCAGACGGCACAAAGACAGGATGTATCGTGAAGCGTATCTTCGGATGTAACGATGTGAATGGTACTCCTAAGGGACATGTGTTGGTACATGTATATGCAACACAGCATCCGAACACAATAGATAAACCGCATATGGAGGACAAGTATGAGAGGTATGGAAATGTCACCACTTATACTGCTGCAAGTGATTTAACCGCATTTGCAACTGCTGTAGGTATGACAGAAACAGAAAGAACACCATATGAAACAGCCATTACTAATGCTGGTCCAAATGATAAAGCAGCTAAGATTGAGGAATACCGAAACGCCATCTCGTTGAAGAAGTATGACGTGGAAGCCGTTTATGGTGGTGGTAACTTGGCTGCTTATGAACCGACAGATGCGTCAGCGACGGACGAGGCAACGAAAGAGGCTGCTCGTACAGAAGTCATCATCGACGGTTGTGCACTGACCAGCATCAAACAGGTATATGGTGGTAGTAACGCAGCATCCACTCCTGCTACCCTTGTCCGAGTCAATGAGGCTTACGAAATCGATGAGTTATTCGGAGGTGGAAACGGTAAGGACATGTATCAGGATCCTAAAGATAATAAGTGGTACAAGAACCCAGGTGCAAACGTAGGTTATAAGGACTTTACTGTAAAGGGAAATGAATCAGGTACTGATAAAAATAATGCTATCTCGCAAACGGATAATCCTAACTACGACACAGCTGAAGAGCGTTTAGCAGCAACAAGTTTACACTATGGTTCGGGTATTGCCAACATCATGGTTACAGGTGGACGCATCCACTTGGCGTACGGAGGCAGCAACAGCAGAGGTAATATCAGAACGAAGGCGACATCGTTATATCAGGAGTCTGGTACTTGTAATTTGGAAATCGATAAATCATACGGAGCAGGCAAGGATGCACAGACGGACGCCCAAGTCGTTCTGAACATGGACTGTGTAACCAATATGGATCAACTCTTCGGTGGTTCTACCAATGCTGACGTGAACAACGATATCTATCTGAGGGTTACCAATGGTACATACAATCAGGTATTTGGCGGTAACGACACGAACGGTGCTATCCATGGTTCTATCACGGTGGAGATTGAGGAGAACGGATGTACACCTATCGAGATCAAAGAGCTGTATGCCGGTGGTTACTTAGCCCCCTACTCTGTCTATGGTTACAAGAAAGATGACAACGGTCGTCTGATTCCTCTCCAGGCTGATGATAAGGATGCCGAGACTAAAAAACTCGACCCACACATCAATGTCATCTCTGCAACGAAGATCGGTGATATCTATGGTGGCGGTTACAAAGCAGAAGTCGTAGGTAATCCACACATCAATGTCAACATGACCACAGGAAAAGTTAATTTGAAGAAAGTGGAGGTGAAACTTATAGGGGGCGTTTACAAGGATGATGATGGTAACACCTATAATAAATACGTATTTGAAGAAGGTTCAGATCCAAAGAAGTATTATGTATATGCGGATGGAGCCAATGTAAGCTATGACTCTACAGTTGAGGGTAATGTGCAAACGGAGACTACCAATGAGGGCACGAACTACTATCATACTCAGACGACTGGCTATATCGGTAACATCTTTGGTGGAGGTAACGAAGCTGATATCTGGGGTAACACATATATAGATATAGGTACCGGAAAGTGGATTAAGAGAACAAGAGATCCTCAAACTGGTAAAGTATCAGAGACAGATGCAAACCATAATGTAATCGAAGAGACGCTAACTCGCAATAAAGCAGAACTCTTAGTTGCTGATGGAGAAACCAAACCTTACTTTGGCAACTTCGGTTTAGGTGGTGGTTATGTCTTTGGTGGTGGTAACCAAGGTATCGTGAAGGGTAACACATACATCACCATGGGCAATGGTGCTACAGTGGGGAACAGTATCTTTGGTGGAGGTAACTTAGGTTCAGTGGGTACATTTACAGGTGACGCTGACCATAGGAATTATTCGTTCAAGGATACAGATGGAAATGCGAATGGAACAGACGATACCAAGAACACTGGTATTTGTAATGTCACTATCACTGGCGGTACGGTAGGTCCAGCAGATCCAACCGAGACAGTACCAGGAAATGTGTTCGGTGGTGGTAGAGGCTCTGATACTGATTACTATTGCGAAGAAGCCATGGCTTACGGAACGAACATCAGCATCACTAATGGTATAGTCAATGGTAATATCTATGGCGGTGGTAAGATTGCCCGATTGGAGCATAATGCGTCAGTGACGATTGGAATCGAAGGAAACGAAGACAGTGCTCCAGAGATTAAGGGCGATGTATTCGGTGCCGGCAAGGGCTTAGAAACCCACGGCTACTCGGCACTGGTACGTGGTAATCCGAGTGTCACCGTCCAGGGCAAGGCCAAGGTACGTGGCAGCGTCTACGGTGGTGGCGAGATAGCATCGGTAGCCAGATATAAGGTCGACGAGACTACAGGACTGCCCGTCGCCGTGGAGAACACGAGCAGCGGCAACTGCAAGGTCGTGGTCCGCGACTACGCTGAAATCGGTCCTGAAGCCGGTATGCAGATGAAGAAGTTCGACGGCTCTGGCAACCCGTTACCTCCCGATGACAAGGGTCACGTCTTTGGTGCCGGTAAGGGTGTGCTGCCGAAGGTCTATTCGTATGCAGACAATGCGCACAGACCCAAGTGTATGCTGGCCGCAGGCACTACGCTAAGTTCTGAGGCCAGTACCTGGGATTCGGCCAATGAACATAATATCTGGGAGTATTTTGGCAATGATGCCGACTACCACGGCTTCATCGAGACGCTTGCCCTGTCGTCGACGGCCGATGTGACCGTTGGCGGCCACGCTTTTGTCAAGGGCTCCGTCTATGGAGGCAGTGAGAACGGTATTGTGCAATACAATACGCATGTAACAATTCAAGATCATTGTCAGATAGGTAATGGAGATGGTGTAAACCGTCGTTACACGGATGCAGAATGGACGGCAGGCAAACTTGAAGATGTCGCAGGCTATGAAAATTCTCTGCCTGAATGTGCTCATTGGGATTATGACAATAGCAGTGGCGTATCTTACGACAAATATGCTACATATCTCAATCCTACAGATAAGAAGTATTATTATGATGCGTATTATACTCAATCTTCTAGAGGAGGTTCCTATATTGCCAAGGACGGTCACACCTACTACGGCAACGTATTTGGTGGTGGTAGTGGTGTTATTCCATACGCTCCTGGCAAATGGCACCGTGCAGCAGGTGTAGTACGTGGCAATACTGTATTGGATATTACCGGCGGTCACATCCTGACATCTGTATATGGCGGTAACGAGCATACTGATGTGGGTATGTACGACAAGGACACCTCTGGTGAACCGACAATACCTAAGTCTGGAGGTCTGTGTACCGTCAACTTCGGTGGTACGGCAACACTCGGTGTGCCTCGTACCTTGGAACAGATTGCCGCTCACCCCGTGACGTGCTACTTGTTTGGTGCAGGTAAGGGTGACACACGTACCTTCTTCAACACCTGGACGAACATCAAGGAGGCCATAGTGAACATCACTGGTGGCCGCATCTACGGTTCTGTATTTGGTGGCGGTGAGGATGGTCACGTGATGGAAAATGTAACTGTGAACATCAGCGGTGATGCCAAGATTGGTACTTGGGGTACCTCATACGTCGATGGTAACGTCTTCGGTGCTGGTCGAGGATTCACTGGTGATGCCATTACCGCAGGTTCAGTTGGCGGCAATGTGAATGTGAACATTTCGGGCGGTACCATGCTGGGCTCTGTCTATGGTGGTGGTCGACTGGCTTCTGTGGGTATCGGCTTCCATGCAATAACGGATGCCAACTATGGTCAGTTCACGGATGATGACCGTTATACTACAGATGATCAAACTGCAGGTACAATTCCTGAAGGTAAAGAAGTAGGTGATGTGAAAGCATACACACATGGTCACATCACAGTTGACATCAGCGGCGGTATCATTGGTAATGACAAAGAAGTCCTTACAGATGTGAACAACAGCCACACTAAGGGTGGTAACGTCTATGGCGGCAGCATGGGACGACTCGAACTGCTGGACGGAACGACTCCTAACCCACTGTGGCCGCAACTGGGTCAGGCAAAGACTACTACCGTGAAGATCAGCGGCACTGCCTTGATTAAGAGTAATGTCTATGGTGGTGGTGAGATGGGTATTGTGCGTGACAATACGAACATCACCATTAACGGTGGTACCGTGAACCGCGATGTCTATGGCGGTGGCTATGGTAGTGATAAAATAGGAGAAAAATACAATGCAATTGTTGAAACCGTAGACCAAGAAAACCACCCCGTCTTCTTCGGTTACAACCCTATGAAATGGGCTGGATTGGTAGGTAAGGAAACCAACGTGACCATCAGCGGCGGTAGAGTAAAGAAGAGCGTCTATGGTGGTGGTGAGATGGCATCGGTAGGTATCATCAACTATATGCTTACGAAGGATGTTGAGTATGAAACAGTTCCTGCAGACAAGGTTGTATTCAGTCATACTGATGGAACGAATAAGTATACTATTTACTCAAATATTGTGAAGCACGCTGATGCGAACTCCAGCTTTGCCCTAAGTTGGCCGTACAAGGTCGAGTACATGGACAACTATGAAGGCAAGACCAACGTAACTATCACAGGTGGACGTATCGGACTCACAAGCGTAGAGGATGAAGACGACAACAACCCATTCTTCGAGAAAGACAATGGTGATGTGTATGGTGGTGGTAAGGGTATTGCCGGTGACTTCAATGACTATATCTTCTGTGCAAATGTTGGTTCTTCGGAGATAACTATCAACTATCCGACTGACGATGATCCTAATAACGATGTAACTCCCGAAAACTATATGTCAAGCGAAACCATCGAATGCGTTGCCGGTGCTGTGTATGGCGGAGCTGAGAACGGTCACGTGATGGGTGACACGAAGGTGACACTCACCAATGGTCTGATTGGTCACTCTCTCTATGGAGGTGGTAGTGGTAAAGGACAGTATACAACGACACTGACCAGGATTCCGAATGA
The DNA here is from genome assembly GCA_902785075.1 of uncultured Bacteroidales bacterium. GTDB lineage: Bacteria > Bacteroidota > Bacteroidia > Bacteroidales > Bacteroidaceae > Colivivens. The sequence continues at coordinate 16,708 of CACZXN010000016.1, forward strand.
CCGTGTTAAGGTGGTGAATAACGGCGTCGCTACTCAAGCCACTTATGAGAATGGTAATTATGATGCCACTATCTATAGTATCACAGCCGGTAAAGTATTCGGGAATACCGAAATAGAGATGACCGGCGGTCGTGTGGTTCGTAATGTCTATGGTGGTGGTAACATGGGTTCTGTTGGTAAGGGTAACTATGCCGGTGGTCCAGATGACTACTCAACTGCAGGTTATGGTGAGAAACTGACTGGTGAGAACAACCTCCTCTGGGATGGCAATAATGAGTTCAGTCAGGCCTTCCTGAACAGCGGTAAGTGTACAGTGAAGGTTACAGGCGGTACCGTGGGTTATATCGACAGTAATCCTGATAAGAGTATGTATCCACTGAAAAATAAACAGAAATACGATGCAAGTCTGCCATACGGTAACGTATTCGGTGGTTGCCGCGGTGAAGCAGCTCCTAATATCTTAGAGTCTCCACGCTACCTGTACAGTCCAGAGTTCTTCGTGGGTTACGCCAACGAGACAGAAGTAACTATAGGTACTATTGGTCAGTCCAACGATGATGCTGGCCAAGTGGGCAAAGCACCTCTCATTTTGGGCTCTGTCTATGGTGGCGGTCAGGATGGACACCTGCGTCGTGACACTCATGTGACAGTCAACAGTGGTGAGATTGGCTTGGCTTATAACTCAGACAATCAAACCAAAGTGCTAAAGACGAGCAATCTTGACGATTTGCAGTGGCTGGCTCGTGGTAATGTATATGGTGCCGGTTCGGGTATCGGTAAGTACAGGTACGACTTCAACTACGATGGTAACTTTGTGGATGAAATTGATTATACAACTCCAGGTGATAATGGCAGAACATCAAGGCTGAATGAAGAGGACAATAGTGCCTCTGCCGGTTCTGTAACCCGATTCACACAAGTAGAAATCCATGGTGGAATCATCCACCGAAATGTCTATGGTGGTGGTTCAATGGCCAGCGTGGGTGCACCGAAGATTGGACAGGATTATATACCTTATCGTAAAGGTGATACTGTAACAGGCCATGGTGAAGGTAAAC
>CACZXN010000016.1:17770-97067 GCA_902785075.1 uncultured Bacteroidales bacterium
ATATGGTGGTGAAGTTTATGGTGCAAGCCGTGGTATTGATGCCAATAATACCAGCATGGCTACATCTGTATGGACAGAGGTGAACCTGTTGCCAGGTGCATATGTTCAAGGTAATGTGTTTGGTGGTGGTGATAACGGTATGGTGAAGCAGGATGCAGAAGTGAACGTCGGTACACCTTGGACTGCAACCATAGAAGCAGGAAATATTCCTCTAATGGGTGGTAGCAAAAAAATCACCATAACAACCAAGGATAAATGGACGGTGACAAGCAATGTAGACTGGCTCACGATCAGTCCAAGTAGCGGTGAAGGTGATGGAACCATCACAGTAACCGCACCAACTGCAGCTCAGTCACGTACAGCAACCATTACCATTACAGGTACAGGAAGGAGCCAGACGTTTACAATAACGCAAGAGTAAGTAATTCCCGAAGGGATACGTCCACAAGCGGTACAATCCCCTACACCCCTTCGGGGCTAGAAAAGAAAAGCGGCACGTCGAAAGATGTGCCGCTTTCTTTGAGGGGATGGGGCTTATGGACCCTACTTGTGGCCGGCATAGCGGACATTGACGGGATCACCTTTGAGGATATCTGCAAAGGTCTGAGGGGTGATGGTGACAGGACCGCGCATGAACTCGGGGACGTTGTAGCTCTTCATCGAGAGACGATGGGCATCGGGACGGGACATGGGGAGTTCGAAAGGACGGGAAGCATTGCCCTCTTCATCGATATGAGCGATGAATGGACGGGTGAATGAACCATCGTCGCGACGACTGCTGAAGATGACCCAACGTCCGTTGCTTGACCAAGAGTGATAGCTCTCGGTATCGGGAGAATTGAGGGCTTTCATCGGTTCTCCCGATGAAACGCTAGAAGCACTTGCGGTTAGATCAAGCATCCAAAGGTCGGCATCGTGGTGCCAGATGTGGAAATAGCCAAAGGTACCGATGGTGAAGAGGAGGAAGCGGCCGTCGGGTGACACACGTGGGAGAACCGCACTCTTGTCGAGCGCAGCTGCATCGAACACCAGTTCACGTGGACCGAACGCAAAGGTCTCGGGATTGAAACTCTTGCGATAGATATTGTATTTCAGCTCCTGTACACGACGGAGGGTCTCCAGTTCTTTCGAGATGGTAGAGTCCTGACGGTCGAGATGGGCACTACAATAATAAAGGGTTTTGCCATCGGGTGCCCAGCAAGGGAAAACCTCGTATTCCGTTGTATCGTTTTCCAAATTGCACACCTCATCGGTCTCAAGGTTATAGGTGATGAGGTCACTCTCAGAGTCGTACACCTCAATCTTGTTCGGGTCGGTGGTGTGGAAGCTCTGGGTGGTCTTATCTGTAGAATAGACGATGAAGGGAAGCCATGGATGCCATGCAGGATAGACACCAGCTGAGAGGATGGAGTCGTTACGCATATTCACCTTCTTGATTTGACCATCGTAAACGATGACAGTACCACCATCCTTCTGACGGGCATGGAACTGCATACGACCAGGATTGTACTGCTGATAGTTGTGGCAGTTGATACATTGTCCCTGACTGTTCTCGCTACAAAGGGTGTTGTCGTAAATGACCGACTCATCGTAGTTCTCGAGGCAGCGTTGGTTGATGGTCAGCACCTCGTAAGCCACGAAGGAAGGCGAGATGAGACGATAGCTGATATAAGGATCGATGGAATCGGGAGACACATGAATGGTGAAGGGCTGGTAGCGGATCCACTTGCCCCCTCGTTGTGCAAAGACCTCGACCAGAAGGTCGCTACCCTGAGTAGCAGTAAGCAGCTGACGCCATTCGGAAAGGGATGGGGCCTCACAGGGAGAGGTCGTAAGCATTGGGGATGGTGCCTTGCTGGGGGAACCAGCAAGCATGGTATAGTTGGCAACCATGGCGTCAACAGGGGCATCAATCATGAAAGTGAGGGGTGCGATGTTGACAGGAATGGTGACATCAACATAGTCGGGATAAATCTTAGGTAGAGAATCCACCTGGGTGTACTCCGTAGGGATGGAAACGCGGGTGCAGGCGGTTATCAGCCAAAGGCAGCCCATGAGGCTTATGAAGCTCATGGGGCGAATGAAGCCAATGAGGTTTAGTTTAATGCTGCGCATGGTTCTAATATGCTGGAAGGTTGGACATCAGGTAAAAATCGAAATAATAGGTAGTGCCAAAGAGTGGGTAGAGGGCTTCACGTACGGGCTCCACATCTTGATCCTCGTACTTCGACGCCACCCCCATGAAGCTGGCAAAGGTATCACGTACTCGCTGATCGAACGGCACGTTGGAGAGGTTTCGACCCTCGAGGTTACCAAAGAGGTATGCCGCCTCCTGATAATGGATAGGAATGTCAGCACCCGGATGCAAGTTGAGATAATCGGCAAACTGTACCCAGAACACCTTCGGGTCTTTCACCCAAAGGGAAGCCAGCAAGGCCTGCTCTTGGAAATACGGGTCGGACGCATCTGTGCTGTAAGCTAACTGACGCATGATGAACTCCTCGATCAGTCCCTGGTCGCTCGTCAAGCGATTCTGATAATGGAGCATGTGGGTGATGGGTCCCATACCAGGGTCATTGGCAACCGCCTCAGGATGACCGATGAATGCCTCCATCTGCTGCGCCCAGTCATTGAAGAAGAGGGTGTGGTGGAGAATCCCGAGGTACTTACGTGCGACAGGCCAGTCACCTTCGAGGATGGCACACTTTGCCATGTATTTGAGGTATTCAGGACGCCAGTCGAACTCTACGCCCATCTCCATGCACATGCGGTTGCAATAATTCAGAAGTCCGTACTGGTAGTACATAAGTGTGCCCCCTATCACTTGCATCATGCTGATATTGAACGGAGCAGCTGCATGTTTGGATCCATTACGGTACTGATACATCAGACTACCCTGCTTGCCTAAACGCGACAAGGCCAAGTTGCGCATCATGACAATGGCACGCGTCGGTTCGTCCTGTTGACGAGCAGCCTCGTCCATCACCCCACTCCAGTCAGCACGGTCGATACAACGCTGCATCTTCAACTCGTGGTGGAAGTTCTCGTCCTTATACCAGAAATGGAATACACCATAGGCGATGAGCAGAAAGAGCAGAGTTTGGGGTGCGAAAGCACGGATGCGAGCAAACTTAGAGGAGGGCGAGTCGGTAAACGACTTCGCCACAACGGTGGGTCGATAGCATACCGTCATTGCGACGAAGAAGAGCAAAAGGAGGTAGTATGGGATGTAATAGGCATGATACTCATCCATCACACGAAAGAGAGGCAATTCGGTCCAGTAGATATTGATAAGATTGGTCTCGTGGTACACGAAACGATAATAAAGCAGTGGAACAGCCGCTACAGCACCTAATGCCAAGAGGAAATTGACAGCACTCTCCCCTTTCTTGGTCAGTCGCCAAGTCCATATACCCATTAACAGAGTTGCAGCCAAGCCATAGATGCCCAACAACGGATAACCTGAAATGCAGGTCAGCACGATGAAAACCGAACGAAGTCCCCAACGCGAGGGGAGACTGCGGAATGCCCATAACAATGCTACAACCGACGTGACACCCAGTGTTGTCACAAAGAAATGGCCTCGGAGCTTCAGGAGATAAACCCAATAGCCCATATCGACAATGGTAATGAGGATGAGTGCTACAGGAATGAGCATCAAGACAGACCAGCGATGGGGAATGCGGAAGGTGCGACGAGTGAGCCACATCAGCAGGTACCACCACCCACAAAGCATCAGCACACCCAACCAAGGAATCGCCAGAAACTGGGTGAAGAATGTGCCCAGATAGGTGAGCAAGCCACCAGACACTACCATCTGCTGAGAGAAGAAGTCAGGAGTGGTGAGGAAGAGGTTCAGTTCCTGTGTCTTCCAAAGAAAATCACTTTCGAATAATAATAAGGTGGCTGCTATCAGTATGAGGGCGAGAAGCCAAGTGAGGAAGGATTTGAGCATAAGTTGGAGGTTTTGAGGGTTAGGGGATGGGGCTAATGGGACTTATGGGACCTATGAGACCTATAGGACCTATGGGACCTATGGGTTGTGATAGGCAAGGAGCCCTTCGAGGGGTGCCTTGATGATTTTACCAATGGAGAGACCAAGGGACGAGGAAGCATCACGGAGTTCTGCTTCATAGACAGCTGCGATGGAACCCACGAAATGGATGGGGAGGTCATCGCGGTGGTAGTTCTTCACATTACGGACAAAGAACTGGGTAAAGCAGTCGATGAGGAAACGGTGAATCTCCGGGTTGTCACGATGATGCTGGCAAAACTGAGAAGTCTGTCCGAGGAAGCGATTGGGCATCGGTTCGCGATAGACCTTATTGATAATAGTAGGTCCATCGAGGTGGGTCTCCTGGAAGAAGAGGTCGCATACCTCAGCAGAGAACTGGCACTTGAGGACATCGCCCACCAATCGCTTACCGATGTAAGCGGCACTCCCCTCATCGCCTAGGATATAACCCAGCGGTGAAACATTGCTGACGATATCGGTTCCATCGTAAAGACACGAATTGGCACCTGTGCCCAGAATGCAGGCAATCCCCTCTTCGTGCAGACAAACAGCACGAGCCGCTCCCAGCATATCACTACCAACGAACAGATGGGTGGCGGACGGAAAGACTGTCTTCAAAGCCTCGGCAACGATGCCGCTCTTCTCTTTGGTACATCCTGCCCCATAAAAACAAATCTCGTCCACGACTGCCTGCGAAGGCAATTGCGGGACGAGTTCGCGAGACAAGATGTCAAGAATCACCACCTCAGACTGATGGAATGGATTGATGCCTTGAGTGGCACAGACCTGTGCCTGTCCCCCACCCGCCCAACACCAATCGGTCTTGGTGGATCCACTATCTGCAATCAATCTCATTCAGCACTAAACTCTTTGATGCGTTGTTCCTCAGATAATCGACAGATAAGCAAGGTATCACCTTTCTCTGCAACGATATATCCGTCCAGTCCCTGAATTACCACACGGCGTTCTTCGCTGGTGTGGACGATGCAGTTACGGGTTTCATGCAGTTCGATACGTGGTCCGATGGTAGCGTTGCCCTGTGCATCTTTGTCTGCTAAGGTGATGAGGGAACCCCAAGTTCCAACATCGCTCCAACCGAAGTCGGCAGGATAGACGAAGATTTCCTCTGCTTTCTCCATGACAGCATAGTCGATGGAGATACTCTTGCACTGAGGGAACCGCTCATTGACCACACGCTGCTCGTCAGGTGTGCCATAGTATGGCAACATACCCTCGAATAAAGCAGATACCTCGGGTTCGTAGTGGCGTAAAGCCTGTACGATGGTATCCACGTTCCAGATGAAGATGCCAGAATTCCAGAAGAAATCTGCACTTTCGATATATTTCTTTGCAGTAGCCAGGTCAGGTTTCTCACGGAAATGGTCAACACGATAGATCTCAGAATTACGCATCGATGCATGAGAAAGGTCAGCCTGGATGTAACCATAGCCTGTTTCAGGACGAGTAGGATGCATGCCAAGGGTGACAATGGCATCAGTCTGCGACGTAAAGTCGAGTGCTGCACGTATGACACGTCGGAATTCCTCGGTGTTCACTACCATATGGTCGCTCGGTGTGATGACCAGATTGGCCTGTGGATCTTTCTTCTTAATGCGCCAACTGACATAAGCAATACATGGTGCGGTATTGCGTCTGCAGGGTTCAAGCAAGATGTTCTCCTCGGGTACCTCGGGCAATTGTTGCTTCACGATGTCAGCATACGCCTGTGAAGTCACTACCCACACATTCTCGGGTGCCACAACACCCTTGAATCGGTCGACTGTCAGTTGGATAAACGTACGTCCGCAACCCATCACATCGATGAATTGCTTTGGGCACTCAGGGGTACTCATCGGCCAGAAACGACTACCGACACCACCTGCCATGATTACGAGATTGTTATGATTCATTGTTGCAATTGATTATTATGGGACCTATGAGACCTATGAGACCTATGGGCTAATGGGGCTAATGGGGCTAATGGGTTTTATGGGGCTTTCAAAAACAAAAGACAGCTAACTAAAGATAGATTAGTTAGCCGTTCTGATGTTTTTGCTTCTTGAATTAAGCCTCTGCAGGAGTTTCCTCTGCAGCTTCAACTGGAGCCTCAACTGTAGCCTCAGCTGTAGCATCCTCTGCCGTCTCTTCAGGAGCTGGTTCAGCAGCAGCCAATGCAGCAGCCTTCTTCTCAGCTACTTTCTTTGCAACTGCTTCGTCTGCCTTCTTCTCAGCAGCGATACGAGCCTCGTATGCAGCCTTCCTATCAGCAGCCAACTTGTCTTCTGTAGCGGCAAGTTTCTTAGCCTTGTCTGCCTTCCAAGCATCAAACTTTGCCTGACAAGCAGCTTCATCAAATGCACCCTTCTTAACTCCACCAAGGAGGTGCTTCATCATGTACACACCTTCTTTTGAAAGGATGTTACGAACTGTGTCGGTAGGCTGAGCACCGCACTGTACCCAATAGAGTGCACGTTCGAAGTTCAAATCAATCGTTGCAGGATTTGTGTTCGGATTGTAAGTTCCAATCTTCTCAACGAAGCGACCATCACGTGGTGCATCTGCATGAGCGATAACGATAGCATAGAAAGCATAGTTCTTGCGACCGTGACGCTGCAATCTAATTCTAGTTGCCATTTAATCTTTTGTTTTTTTGTTTATAAATGATTTGAATATGCTACTATCTCGTAATAGCGGGTGCAAAGTTACAAAATAATTTGCAATTTGGCCTTTTTCTATTTACTATTTTTTACAAAACCGGTAGTTTTTGTGGGATTAAAGAGGGGAATTGAGTTTTTTGGTGGGGGAATGGGGCGAATAGGACCAATGGGACCAATGAGGCCTATGAGGCCAATGAGGCGAATGGGGCAAAAAAGCAAAATATCACGAAAAGGGGGATTTGGAAACACAATTACGTGCATTCGCACAAGAAATGGTGACGAATTGGTATTAATCTAGTAATTTTAGCTACAAAGGCGTTAAATATCAGCTCGGAAGTGAAAATAAACACTTTTTATTTTGCGCTTCGCTCGGTTTTTGCTAACTTTGCAATCGCTTATGCAAATTTTGGAAGTAGATAATTGAAAACTGATATGAACAAACAACTGCTTTTAGGTGATGAAGCGATTGCGCTTGGTGCCATAAATGCAGGGTTAAGCGGTGTCTACGCTTACCCTGGAACACCAAGCACAGAAATCACCGAATTTATTCAAAACAATCCTGAAGCCAAAGCCAGAGGTATTCACAGCCGCTGGTGTACCAACGAAAAGACAGCGATGGAAGCTGCATTGGGCATGTCGTATGCCGGCAAGAGAGCTTTGGTATGTATGAAACATGTAGGAATGAACGTATGCGCAGATGCGTTTGTCAACTCTGCCATCACTGGAGTGAACGGAGGGCTGGTGGTATTAGCCGCAGACGACCCATCGATGCATTCGAGCCAAAACGAACAAGACAGCCGCTTCTATGGTAAGTTTGCAATGGTTCCTGTGTTCGAACCAAGCAACCAACAAGAGGCCTATGATATGATGGCAACAGCCTTTGAGTTTTCGGAAACCATCAAAGAACCTATTGTGATGCGTGTTGTGACACGTCTAGCTCACAGCCGTGCAGCCGTTGAGGTGAACGAAGCCAAGAAAGAGAATCCGTTGAACATCTGCACAGAACGCTGGGTGTTGCTGCCTGGTATTGCACGTAAGCGTTATGTAGATTTGATTGACAAGCAGCCAACGATGGAGCAAGCTGCTGAGGACTCTATATATAATAAGGTGGAGAAAGGCGGCAGTAAGAAATTAGGTATCATCGCTTGCGGTATTGCTTATAACTATGTGAAAGAAGCTGTTGGTGACGATGCAAATATCCTAAAGGTATCACAATATCCGCTTCCAGCAAAGAAAGTAAAGCAGCTGGCACAAGAGAACGATGCCATCCTGATTGTCGAAGACGGACAACCCGTGGTAGAAGAGCAGGTGGCAGGAATCCTTGGCGCAGGCTATCCTATCAAAGGACGTCTGACAGGAGATCTCCCCCGTACGGGAGAGTTGAATCCAGACAACGTTGCCAAAGCACTAGGTAAGGAAACGGGGTCAGCATTTGACGGAGCGAAGAACTTAGCCGGTCGTCCTCCACAGTTGTGTCAGGGTTGCGGTCATCGTGATGTTTACACCGCACTGAACCAAGTACTTGCAGAATATCCAGACTACAGAGTGTTTGGTGACATCGGTTGCTATACACTCGGTGCATTACCACCCTTCAAGGCTTTGGCCAGTTGTGTAGATATGGGTGCATCCATCACAATGGCGAAGGGGGCAGCAGATGCCGGTTTGTTCCCATCGGTTGCCATCATAGGAGACTCAACCTTCACCCACTCAGGTATGACAGGACTGCTTGATGCTGTAAATGACAAGAGCAATATCACCGTCGTTATATCGGACAACCTCACCACTGGTATGACAGGAGGTCAGGACAGTGCTGGTACCAATAAGTTCGAAGCTATCTGTCTGGGGCTGGGTGTTGAGCCTGAACATGTACGTGTGGTCGTTCCACTTCCGAAGAACATGCCAGAAATCACCCAAATACTGAAAGAAGAGATTGAATATAATGGAGTAAGTGTGATTATTCCTCGCCGTGAGTGCATCCAGACAGCAGCACGTCACGCAAGGGAGGCGAAAAGAGCGAAGGAGGCAAACAAATGAAAAAAGATATTATCCTTTGCGGTGTGGGTGGACAAGGTATCCTCTCCATCGCCACAGTCATCGGTAAGGCAGCTACAGAGGCAGGCATTAACCTGAAACAAGCAGAAGTACACGGAATGAGTCAGCGAGGTGGTGACGTACAGTCGAACCTACGTCTATCGACCGACAAAATCTATTCAGACTTGATTCCTCAAGGCGGTGCAGATTTAATTATCAGCATGGAACCGATGGAATCGCTGCGCTACCTACCCTATCTTGCCAAGAACGGTACGATTGTGACTAGCAGCAAACCATTTATCAATATCCCCAACTACCCCGACGAAGCTGCCTTGCAAGAAGAACTCGACAGTCTTCCCTCAGTAGTGAAACTTGATATCGAGTCAGTAGCGAAGGATGCCGGCAATGCACGCGGTGCCAATATGGTGTTGCTCGGTATGGCGGCCCCATACTTAGAGATTATCACCGTAGATCAGCTCAGGAAAGCAATAACTGCAATCTTCGCACGCAAAGGTGAAGCTGTGGTTGAAGCCAACTTGAAGGCATTCGATATGGGAGCGGGGAGGTAAGAAAAAAACAGACCCACCCCCTTACCCCTCCCTCTATGGAGGGGTGTATCATGATAGAAAACAAATAACATAGTTATCAGATTATATGGAAAAGAGAATACCTGATGATGCATGCCAGTACTTTAACGAGGCGATGGAGACGATGACACGTGCAGAGATAGAAGCCCTGCAGTTGAAACGTCTGCAAGCAACAGTGAAGCACTGTATGCAGTCACCTTTTTACAAGAAACGCTTCGAGGAAATAGGCTTGAAGCCAGAAGATATCAAAACCTTAGCGGACATCCGCAAGATACCGTTTACAACCAAGCAAGATCTACGAGACACATATCCCTTCGGAATTGCAAGTACGCCACTCCGCAATTGTGTGCGCCTGCACTCATCAAGTGGTACTACCGGTAACCCTACAGTGATTCTGCATACTCAGCAGGACTTGGATGAATGGGCCAATCAAGTAGCACGTAATCTTTGGATGGTTGGACTGCGTCCTGACGATGTGTTCCAAAACTCTAGCGGTTATGGAATGTTCACTGGTGGATTGGGATTCCAATACGGAGCAGAGCGTTTGGGCATGCTCACCGTCCCTGCTGCCGCAGGTAACTCTTTGCGCCAAATTAAGTTCATCACAGACTTCGGAACGACAGCCCTCCATGCGGTACCATCATACGTGACCCGTCTGTATGAAGTCATGAAGGACAATGGTGTAGATCCACGTAAAGACACCAAACTCAAAGTGCTTGCCATTGGAGCAGAACCACACTCAGAAGAACAGCGCAAACGTATTGAGGAGATGATGGGTGTGAAAGCCTACAACTCCTTCGGTATGAGTGAGATGTGCGGTCCAGGTGTAGGCTTCGAATGTAAGGAGCAAAACGGCCTCCACTTCTGGGAAGACTATTATATCGTAGAGATTGTAGATCCAGAGACCTTGGAGCCAGTGCCAGACGGAGAAATCGGAGAATTGGTACTAACCACCCTGTGTAGAGAAGCGATGCCTCTGCTACGCTATCGTACACGTGACCTCACGAGAGTATTGGGCCGCAGTTGTCCATGTGGACGCAACCACGTAAGGATTGACCGTATGCGTGGTCGCAGCGATGACATGATTGTTCTCCGTGGTGTCAACATCTTCCCAATCCAGATAGAAAAGATCCTGATGCAGTTCCCAGAACTTGCCAACAACTATCTCATCACCCTCACTACCGATGAGGACAATGATAACATGACGGTAGAAGTTGAGCTTGAAGAACTCTTCACAGATGACTATAGCCGTCTGCTCGACCTTGAAAGTAGAATACGTCGAGCATTGAAGGACGAAATTCTGCTCACACCACATATCAAGCTTGTTCCAAAAGGTTCATTGCCTGTATCCGAAGGCAAAGCCGTACGAGTGGTTGACAAGAGAAAAGTTTATCAATAAGAAGATGGGACTAATGGGACCAATGAGGCCAATGAGGCCAATGAGGCCAATAAGTTAATAGACTACTAAAAACTAGAAGCATATGACAGTCAAACAACTTTCAATATTCATCGAAAACAAAGAAGGAACACTGACCAAGGTTCTCGATCTGTTGAGCAAGGCAGGCATTCAGATTATTGCCTCAACCATTGCTGACACCAAAGACTATGGTATCTACCGCGTGCTCTGTGACAAACCGACACAGGCATACCTGATACTCAAAGAGAATGGCATCAACGTACAGTTGGCAGATGTCATTGCACTCAGTATCGATGATGTACCAGGTCGTGCAGCAGAAGCCGTAAAGACACTCTCTGCAGCAAATGTCAACATCCTGTACCTCTACTCTTTCCTTTGGAAAGGAAAAGGAGTTCTGATACTTCGCACAGACAATAGTTCAAAGGCAAACGAGACCATCATCATCAACAAGATGTCATTCCTCACCGAAGCCGACTTTGCGTAGTAAAAATGGGAAAATGAAGGATTGACAAATTAAAGAATTGAAATAACAAATACCAATGTAAACAAACACAATTAACACACTATGTTGATCAAAATTTTGCTCACCGTGATTTTCCTTTGCGTCACCATCGCAGTAGGAATATACTCACGAAAACAAGCCTCATCGGTTGAGGGCTTCGTTCTAGGTGGCCGTTCTGTCGGTCCTTGGCTCACTGCATTTGCCTTTGGCACCTCATACTTCTCAGCAGTTGTATTTGTCGGTTATGCAGGTCAGTTCGGTTGGAAATATGGAATGTCGGCATCATGGATTGGTATCGGGAATGCCGTCATCGGTTCTCTTTTGGCCTGGCTGATATTAGGTCGCAGAACCAAGATGATGACCCAGCATATTCAAAGCCGGACCATGCCAGACTTCTTCGGTACTCGTTTTGCAGACGAGAAGTTGAGAGTCGTAGCATCTATTATTGCCTTTGTATTCCTCATCCCTTACACTGCAGGTGTATATATGGGTATCTCAAAGTTGTTTGAGATGGGATTCGGTATCCCTTACGCATACTGTGCCTTTATCATGGCCTTATTGACTGCCCTTTATGTGATACTTGGAGGTTATAAGGCAACAGCAATCAACGACTTTATACAAGGTATTATCATGTTGTTTGGCATCACGACCATCATAGCAGTTGTACTGAACAACCAAGGAGGACTGACAGAATCATTGCGAAAAATGGGGGAAGCCGTACCAACCACCCATGATATGGAAGACCCATCTGGACTGTTTGCCAACTTCCAACCAGGTGACTTCGCCTCGTGGTTGGGACCAAACCCACTGAGTCTGCTCGGTGTAGTTGTTCTCACTTCACTCGGTACATGGGGACTACCCCAGATGGTTGGTAAGTTCTATTCAATCACCGATGAAGCAGCCATCAAACGCGGAACTATTATCTCTACCATCTTTGCTTTCGTTGTAGCAGGCGGCTGTTATTTCCTTGGAGGTTTCGGACGATTGTTCCCTGAGCCTGCCTTTAACGAGGTAACCCATAAATATGCCTACGACAGCATCGTGCCTTCGATGTTGGAGACATTGCCAGATATCTTGATTGCCTTAGTGGTGTTGTTAGTATTATCAGCCTCCATGTCCACATTGGCATCATTGGTACTCACCTCTTCATCGACCATGACCCTTGACTTGATTTACAGAGACAAGAAAGCGAAAGCTGGTGAGGTAGAAGAAGGACAGATCAACGACCAGGTGGCAGAGAAGATTGAACGCAGAAAAGTAATTGTGATGCGTGTGCTGATTGTATTCTTCATCGTACTATCACTGATGATCGCCTTGAACCCACCACAGTTCATCGCCCAGCTGATGGGTATCTCATGGGGAGCCCTGGCAGGAGCATTCCTTGCACCATTCATGCTTGGACTCTATTGGAAGGGCGTGACTAAAGCTGCTGTTTGGGCATGCTTTATCTGGGGTGTAGGCATTACCGTTGTCAACATGCTGATGCATAATGCCTTCTTGAACCCAATTGATTGCGGTGCCGTTGCAATGGTAGGAGGATTTATTGTTGTATTCATCGTGAGTCTGGTAACTCCGAAGATGAAGAGAGATACTGTCAATCATATCTTTGAATGTTATAAAAAACCATAAAAACACGCAAACATAAAAACAAAAACATTATGATTCACAATCCACAAATGGAATGCATGCCCCGTGAGGACATGCGCAAATTACAATCAGAGCGTCTGATTAAGACCGTAAAGACTTGTTATGAGAAAGTTCCTTTCTATAAGAAGAAGATGGACCGTATGGGGGTAAAACCCGAAGATATCCGTAGTATAGACGATATCTACAAGTTACCATTCACTACAAAGCACGACTTGCGCGATGAGTATCCGTTCGGTCTGCAAGCCGTACCTCACAGTGAAATTCGACGTATCCATGCCTCATCAGGAACAACAGGAAAGCCTGTTGTCGGTACCTATACAGAGAACGACTTGAAGATGTGGGCAGAGTGTGTGGCACGCGTTTTGGCTGTTGGCGATATAGGACCAGGTGATACGGTGCAGGTAGCATACGGATATGGTCTCTTTACCGGAGGTTTAGGCGCCCATGACGGTGTGGCATTTCGTGGAGCAATTCAGTTACCTACTTCAGCAGGCAACTCAGAGAAGCAGATTATGCTGATGAAAGACTTTGGTACAACAGCCTTATGCTGTACCCCATCCTATGCACTGCATTTAGCAGAGGTGATTGAAAAGAATCCTGATATCAATGCAGAAGACCTGAAATTACGTGTCGGTTTCTTCGGAGCAGAACCATGGACATGGGGTATCCGCCGCGAGTTGGAAAAGAAACTGCACATCAAAGCAATCGATATTTACGGACTGACAGAAATGTGTGGTCCTGGTGTAGGTGGTGAATGTCTGTTCCAGAACGGTACACATGTAGCTGAGGACATGTTCTATCCAGAAATCATCAACCCAGAAACACTGGAGCCAGTAGCACCAGGCGAAGAGGGCGAGTTGGTATTTACCTCTTTATGTAAAGAGGCCATGCCTATTCTCCGCTATCGTACACGCGACCTGACCCACCTTATCTATGAGCCTTGCGAATGTGGACGTACAACAGTCCGTTTGGGTAAGATTTTAGGTCGTAGCGATGACATGCTCATCATTCGCGGTGTGAACGTATTCCCATCACAGATAGAGACAATACTGACAGAGTTCCCTGTATTCACGCCACAGTATTTCATCACAGTAGACCGCAAGAACAACGAAGACACATTCGACCTCGATGTCGAGTTGCGTTCGGAGTTCTTCTCTCCTAACCCAGCCAAGCAGATGCCGTTCATCAAACCACTCTACGACCGCATCGTCAGCATGGTTGGCATCAAACCAAATATCCACATTAAGGAACCGGGTAATATTGAACGTTCGACAGGTAAGGCACAGCATGTGCTCGACAAACGAACCATCCTGACGGATTGGAAATAAGAAGTCCCCTGCACCCTTTAGGAGGAGAGAGGGCCTATGGGGCTAATGAGGCCTATTGGCAAAAAGGAGGAGTTCAACAAAAAAATTAAGCGAAATGACAAATACGCCACTTAACTATCAGACAGTCACCGAGGCCATAGACAGCATGGCTCTCGGTGATTTCTCACAAGCCACGATACGCGATATTCAGTCGCTATCGAAAATATTAGAAGAAAAGACAGGTCAGCCCGTCATCCATTTGGAGATGGGTGTACCAGGTTTGCAACCCTCACAGATTGCTCTAAAGGCAGAACAGGAAGCATTGGCCAATGGTTGTGCAACCATTTACCCTCCTAATGGTGGCATCCCCCGTATCAAGAATGCAGCATCAAAGTTTGTCAAGGCCTTCATCGATGTTGACATTGACCCCTTGTGTTGCATTCCTACGACAGGCAGTATGCAAGGTACGTTTGCAACGTTTACGGCTTGGCACCACGCCATGCCAGAGAAAGATACGGTTCTGTTCATCCATCCAGGATTCCCAGTACAGACCACTCAGTGTGATGTCATCGGGCTGAAACATATCGGGTTAGACATCCACGACTTCCGAGGTGAGGTGCTCATCAGCAAACTAGATGAGATTCTTTCTGCAGGCAATATCTGCGGTATCGTCTATTCTAATCCCAACAACCCATCATGGGTTTGTTTCAACGAAGAAGAACTGAAGGGAATTGGCGGATTAGCAACCAAACATGATGTCATTGTGCTTGAGGACTTAGCCTATTTCGCTATGGACTTCCGCCGCGACCTCTCCCATCCTTTCCAAGCACCATTCCAAGCAACTGTAGCCCGTTATACAGACAACTATATCCTCGCCATTTCAGGATCGAAAGCTTTCTCGTATGCTGGTCAGCGAATCGGTGTTCTTTGCATCAGTAACGTGCTCTATCATCGGATTTATCCATCCTTGGAGCAACATTTTGGTGTGGGTGAGTTTGGAAACTTTATCTGTAACAGACTGATGTACACCCTATCGAGTGGAACCACCCATAGTGTACAACACGCGATGGCCGCATTGATGGAAGCAGCCTGCGACGGTGCATATAACTTTTTGAGTGATGTGCGTGAATATGGACGTAGAGCCAAGTTCATGAAAGACGTGCTACTTGCTAATGGATTTTATCTTGTATATGACAACGATTTAGGAGCACCTTTAGCAGATGGATTCTACTTCACTGTACAGTATCCAGGCATGAACGACCTGCAACTCACACGCGAGTTGATGTACTATGGCATCGCAGTATTCCCGCTCGACACAATGGGATCTAACGAGCAAGGTGTACGCATCTGCACCTCTTTCTTCAGCAAAGAGCAGGAACCGCTTTTCGAGGAACGTATCAAGGCATTCCATGCGAATCACGTATCATGAAGTAATGCTAGCCACCTTTAGTCTCTATAAATCATGACATTACTTGAACGACTTAACAAGACTGACCATTTTGCTGCAAGTATAGGAGCCAGGCTCACAGAAATACGTGATGGGTATGCCAAGGCAGAGATGACAGTGGGCGACCAACACCTGAATGGAGGCGGTGTCTGCCAAGGAGGAGCTATCTACACCCTTGCCGACCTGAGTTTTGCGGCAGTATCAAACAGTCATGGACTGCTTACGTTAGGGATTGCCAATAATATCACGTTTCTTAAATCTGCACAATTAGGAGACCATTTGACTGCGGTGTGTTCCGAGACCTTCAACCACCATAAGCTACCCTATTGCGACATCAAGGTCACCAACCAAGACGGAGCATTGATTGCCGTCATGACAGGCCTTTCGTATCGGATGAATAAAGAGATGGAAATAGATGCACTGATGTAAGAAAAACTCAAAAACTACATAATGAAAAAACGACTTCTAACTATTCTGTCATGTTGCATTGCAACTTGTTTGTATGCACAAACCTTTTCGTTTGACGGCACAGACAAAACAGCGATTCAGATAAAACCGTCCGACGTGTATAACACCACGATTGGTTACGGATATGACTTAACCCGATTGGCTCCAGTGGAGGCAGGCAAACCTTTCTTTTTCTCCGTCAGTGTACCCGACGGCAACTATAGAGTGACAGTCACTCTCGGTTCAAAGAAATGTGCAGGAAACACCACCGTACGTGCCGAGTCACGACGTCTGTTCGTTGAAAACCTTATTACCAAGAAGGGAGCGTTGCGTCAAGTCAGTTTTGTGGTCAACAAACGCAATACGATGATTGGAACGAATGATCGAGTTAGGATTAAAGACAGAGAGAAAACCAAATTGAACTGGGATGATAAACTCACGATTGAAATCAACGGTGATGCACCAGCCTGCTCGTCCATCAAAATAGAACCAGCAGATGATGTCACAACGTTATGGCTCTGCGGTAACTCCACGGTTGTAGATCAAGACTATGAACCTTGGGCGAGTTGGGGACAGATGATTCCACGTTGGTTTGATGACAAGATAGCCGTTGCAAACTATGCAGAGAGTGGCGAGACAGCAGCCTCGTTTATCGCAGCCAACCGTCTGAAAAAGATTATGACGCTTGCAAAAGCAGGCGATTACCTTTTTATCGAGTTCGGTCATAATGACCAAAAACAAAAAACACCAGGCTCAGGAGCCTATTATAATTTTGCTACAAACTTAAAGCAATTTATCGATGAAGCCAAAGCCAAGGGTGTAACCCCCGTCTTCATAACACCTACACAACGAAGGACGTTCAATACTGCAGGTAAAATCACGGAAAGTCATGGAGACTATCCCGATGCCATGCGATGGGTGGCACAACATGAAGGAGTGCAGGTGATAGAGCTGCATGACATGACCCGTACATTCTTTGAGACGTTAGGTGTAGAGGGTAGCAAGCAGTCGTTGGTGCATTATGCAGCCAACACTTTCCCTGGACAATTTACTGCCTTAGCTGACAACACCCACTTTAATCCATACGGAGCCTACGAAATTGCAAAGATGGTGCTCCAAGGTATCAAGGATCTAAATATGCCTTTTGCATCACATATTTCTACAGACTTTACAGGCTTTGACCCTGCACATCCAGACGATGTTAATCTATTCCATTGGAATAACTCACCTTTCTTTGAAGCACTTAAACCAGATGGTAATTAGACTATGAAGACAATCCGTTTTTTTCTCTTCGTTTTAGCCCTGTCCTCCCAAGTATTGACAGCAACAGCACAGACGTCAAGCAAAACACTTGACTGGGCACCCATATTACCAGAATCCCGTCCATATACCCGTTGGTGGTGGTTAGGCAGTGCCGTGAACGAAGAAGGTCTGAAATATAACCTAACAGAATATGCCAAGGCTGGAATAGGAGGTGTAGAGATAACCCCTATCTATGGCGTGAAAGGCAACGATGCGAACAACATAGAGTATCTTTCACCACAATGGATGAAGATGTTGGGAACCGTTGAACAAATCTCAAAGGAATTAGGACTGGAAGTCAACATGGCAACTGGTACAGGTTGGCCCTTTGGCGGTCCAAACGTGCCAGAGCATGAAGCTGCAGCCAAGCTAAAAGTGCAAGACAGGCAACTGCTAACAGACCGCACGCGACAGAAAGTGAAGCGTGCCGCTCCTGGGGGTGAGGGATTTGTCATTGACCATTTTAACCGTCAGAGTGTTGAGCATTATTTAGCAGTATTTGACAAGGCTTTCGAACAAAGCGGAGTGCCCTACCCCCATACTTTCTTCAACGACTCGTATGAGGTCTATAATGCAGACTGGACTCCGAACATGCTTGAGGAATTCAAGGCACGTCGAGGCTATGCCCTTGAAGACCACATAGACGACTTCTTAGGTCTGTCGGAAAACAAAGACATCCAACGTCGAGTGATGTCAGACTACCGAGAGACCTTGTCAGACTTGCTTTATGAGAACTTTACAACCACTTGGACAGAGTGGGCACATAGACATGGAGCCATCACTCGCAATCAGGCTCATGGCAGTCCTGCAAATCTAATAGACCTCTATGCAGAAGTCGATATTCCAGAATGCGAGGGTTTTGGATTATCTGACTTTCACATCAAAGGACTTAGAACGGACCCAGGTTTCACAAAAGCCAATTATTCCGACCTTTCAATGCTGAAATACGCATCGTCTGGAGCACATATTTCAGGGAAACAGTTTACCTCTTCAGAGACATTCACTTGGCTCACTGAGCATTTCCGCACCTCATTCTCTCAATGTAAACCCGATTTTGACCTGATGATGGTAGCAGGAGTGAATCATGTATTCTTTCACGGCAGTTGTTACACCCCAAAAGACGACCCTTGGCCAGGATGGAAGTTCTATGCATCAATAGACATGTCACCTACCAACAACCTTTGGGAGGATGCACCGGCTTTCTGCAAATACATTGAGCGGACACAGAGTTTCATGCAATATGGAGAGCCTGACAACGACATCTTAGTGTACCTACCTTTTTATGATATGATTTATGAGCAACCAGGTCGGTTGGTACAGTTTGACATTCATAGTATGGCAGAACGTGCACCAAAGTTTATCAGCAGTATCAATGCCATCATTAAAGCAGGATTCGACTGTGATTATATTTCAGACCGGTATTTGATGAAAACCCAAGTAACAGGCGGTCAACTCACCACTACAGGCCGCAATCGCTATGTCGCAATTGTGATACCAGACGTTAGGTTTATGCCTATGGCGACCCTGCAGCAATTGATCACGCTTGCCCAACAAGGCGCTAAGATTATCTGTATCAGTCACATGCCACAAAGTGCCCCAGGACTAAAAGGATTGAATGTGCAAGAAGCTTATAACCATGCCCTATCTCAATTGAAGAACTTGGCTATCATTACAGACAACTATGCTGAGATAAACCGATTTGCCAATCCAGAACTAATGCGTACACAACAAGGACTGAGTTGTATACGGAGAGCTAGTCATGGAGACTATTTTTATTTCATTAGTAATCTACAGGAAAAAGATATCGATGAATGGATAACAATGGGCAAAAAAGCCAAGTTTGCCACATTCTATCAACCGATGAATGGTGATGTTCGTAAAGCTGGCATCAGACAGAATTCTGATGGGATGTCGGAAGTCAGAATGCAACTTAAATCAGGAGAATCTATTATTCTCTATTTATCTGATACCGACAATTCCCATCTGATACCTTATTCATATATGAACTATGCAAGTGAGACCATACAAGAATTGAACGGATGGACATTGCGATTCACTGCATCTGCCCCAACATCTATCCATAAAACGTATAAGATGGCTGTTCCGACATCATGGACAGAACTAGGCGACAATAATCTTAATGAGACGATGGCCACCGGATGCTACACCACATCATTCAACTACAAAGAGAAAAAAGGACGTACCATCATCCTTGACTTAGGAGATGTACGTGAGACGGCACGTGTCAGCATAAACGGGAAAGATGTAGCCACCCTATTTGCCGTTCCTTATCAAGTAGACATTACAGACTATGTCCGCAAAGGTCAAAATACATTAGAAATCAGTGTGCGTAACCTCGGAGCCAATCGAATTAGCAAACTAGACAAAGAAGGTGTAGAATGGCGAAAGTTCAATGAAATCAACGTCGTTGACCTGAATTACAAAAATACCCGTTATGACCAATGGGCACCCATGCCTTCAGGTCTATGTTCATCGGTCAGATTACGCACCTATACACCTCTCAACCTATAATTTCCTTCGCTCGCTGCAAAGCAGGTGTAATATGTGGTTGAATGCAATCAGGACCAATTAATTGATCTATTCCGTATTTCAATAACGTTTGCTGTACCTTGCCGTTTACTCCAGAAAGAATCACTTGAATACCACGATTCTGAGTACGCTCACAAAGGTTGCGAAGGTTATTTATACCCGTTGAATCAATAAACGGAACTTTACGCATCCGGATAATACGAACCTTGGTATTATTATTGCTGAAGTTATTGAATTCTTCAAACTTACTTGCCAATCCGAAGAAGAACGGCCCATTCACCTCATACACCTCCACACCTTGAGGAATATCGAGTTGCTCAATATCATCCGGATTCACCACCTCATCACTCTCCGTTGCAAGAATAGAATCTTCCTCAATGACATTAATGGACGAAGTCTCCATGACTCGACGCACAAACAAGGCAATAGCTAACAATACACCCACTTCAATAGCAACTGTCAGATCGACAATCACTGTAAGGAAGAAAGTAATCAGTAACACAGCAACATCAGACTTATCTCCACGAAGCAAGTATTTGAATGTACGCCATTCGCTCATGTTATATGCAACCATCACCAAAATAGCAGCCAAGCAAGAAAGAGGAATATAGATGGCATAAGGCATGAGGAACAAGTAAATCAGTAGCAATACAATGGCATGAATAATACCCGTAAGCGGTGACTTACCTCCATTGTTGATGCTTGCCATGGTACGAGCAATGGCACCTGTAGCAGGAATACCGCCAAAAAGCGGGGTTACGACATTTGCGATTCCCTGACCTATCAACTCAGTATTGGAATCATGGCGTTTACCCGTAACTCCATCAGCTACCATAGCTGCTAAAAGAGATTCGATTGCACATAAAATAGCGATTGTAAATGCTGGAGACACCAACCCTTTTATGGTTGCATAATCCATCTCTGGTGCTACAGGAGAAGGCATTGGGAGTCCATCTGCTAATTCTGGGAATTTTGTACCGATCGTGGCAAGGTGAATATCAGCGTACTGTCCTAACAACACAGATACAAGCGTTCCTAGAATCAACGCAATGAGAGAACCTGGTATTTTCTTTACAAATCGTCCCCATATAATTATAATCAGAAGACAACCGAAACTCATTGCTGCTTCCACCCAGTTGATATTTGATAAATTTTGAATATAGGCTGTCCACTGTGGAATAAAACCAGATGGAATGGCGGCTGTTATGCCTAAGAAATCCTTTACTTGTGTAGAGAAAATCGTTACGGCAATACCCGAAGTAAAACCAACCACGATAGGATAAGGTATGAATTTGAATATGGCACCCATACGACAGAGTCCCATGATAATGAGAAATACACCTGCCATGATGGTAGCAATCGTAAGTCCTTGTAATCCATATTGCGCAACAATACCTGCAACAATTACGATGAAAGCACCTGTGGGACCGCCAATCAAGAACCGGCTTCCTCCAAAGAATGAAACAAGAAAACCTGCAATGATTGCGGTGATAAGCCCCTGCTGAGGAGTTACTCCACTAGCGATACCGAAAGCAATCGCCAACGGAAGGGCAATTATTCCCACAATAATACCAGCAATAAGATCAGATGTAAATTTAGCTTTGTTGTAATAGCCCTTATTGAACAAATGGAAAAATTTGGGCTGAAAAACTTTTCCCAACATAATAGTCTTCATAACATTTTCGTGTATTTAGTGTCCCAATTAGACACACATTCTTCATATACTTCCTAAAAACGGGTGCAAAGTTAGTAATTATTTACCATTTGACCATTTATATTTTATGAATATTAATTCCTCTACACCATTTTTAAGCAATCAAGTTCAACGATTCTTGCGCAAACTATGGGTTGGATGAGTAGACAATAAAGAATTTACCATCTTCGATGGCAGGATAAAAGTAATGCCCACCATAGAGAGAACGTGAAAGGGAGGTCAGACCTTCTTCGTGCAGTTTCATGGCCACCACTCCCATGTTCATTCGCAGATTGATTTCCACACAAGGATGAATCAATCCTCCACGAACCACCATCATGTCGATGCCTACAATACCTTGGTACTGACCCAACAAGTGTTCGGATAAGAGTTGTCGATGGAGGGAGGTAAGATGGTCAAGCACAGATGTATCATTCACCAACGACGTAACCATCTCACGCAGTTGATGCTGCGAACGAATATAGTTACAAGCATAACGACCTTCAAAAGATGCCTCGAATACTGATAAACCTAAATAATGCACATCTTGGTTAGTAACTTCGAACTCCATTGCAAAGTCGAGAAGTTTGTCGTAGAAAGTATCAATGAACTGAGAGCTATAAGGAATGAGTTGAGTGTTGCGAGAATGAGGATGAAACACCTTGTTCCCTCGTCCACTGCTTGAATATTCCGCCTTTACAATAAAAGGAAGTGATCCATGTTTTGACAACCAGACCTCAATGTCTGCTTTGGAGCGCAGGAAACTAACATGATTGGGAACAAACCCATCAACATTATTGTTTCGATAGAAAATGTTGCAATAATCAGCAGCCCAAGAACGGCTGGCATAAGAACGCCATCTATCCAATTGCTGTTCAGTAGGCATCGCAGATGGAGAGACTCCCAAATGGAGGAACCGTTTGTAAACACTCTTGTTCCACCCCCAAGGCACTGGCTTCATATCTTTGGAAATATTTACCCGATTTCCATGCATATCGACCAAACCGGTAGGAGTTAATAAACAATCATCTTCCTTCGCCCATAACAATGGAAGACGGCAAAGATCAAACTCCATCTGCTGCACATGCTTTGGAGGAGTATACTGTGCAGCATTTGAAGCTAAGGCCATCTCATGAGATGGGTTGAATAAGAGGATGCGTCCCACAATCAATATTTAAATGAACTGCCACCCAAGAACTCACGCAACAAGCTTGTCGGTGGAATTTCCTTGTCAGGAACGGGGGTAAAATAATGAATAAACTTCAACAGACGATGCGCCTCACCATACTCCGGGCAGTTTCTCGGAACACTCGCCAAAATCGGTTCAGCATGATTGCGAAGAACTGCGAACTCAATCAACAAGGCAGAATTGAACATCATATCCGCCTCTTCTTGATACGGATAAATCCACTTACGTTCTGCCTTACATACATTTGGCCATTGGCGGATGGACTCACGTGCAGAAAAAGCTCCTTTATTATAATCGCGCACAATCCGTCGCAAAAGACGATTGTCCGATGTCGGAATCCAATTATGATTATCAAGACTGATGCTGGTGAGCGTTGAGATGAAGATTTTGAACTTGTTCTCAGCAGGTATCTGGTCCGTCAGTTTGGGATTTAAGGCATGGATTCCTTCCACAATCAGAACAGTCCCTTTGGTAAGCCTCATCTTCTTACCGTTATATTCTCGAATACCCGTTTTGAAGTTATATTCCGGAACCTCTACCGTCTCTCCATGAAGCATTTTAAGGACATCCTGTTGCAATGCATCATGATCGACAGATTCAAAATTATCAAAATCGTATTGACCGTTTGGCAATAATGGAGTATCTACCCTATTCACAAAATAGTCATCAGTAGACATTGAAATTGGTCGTAGTCCACATGCTCTCAGCTGTACACTGATACGTTTACAAAATGTAGTCTTACCACTGGATGAAGGTCCCGAAATGAGCACGATTCTTAAAGGTTGTGCGGGATTATTATATCTGCGTTCTATTTCCTCAGCAATCTGTACGATTTTCTTTTCCTGTAAAGCCTCCGACACCTGAATCAGTTCACTGGCATACCCATTAAGACAGGCATGATTTACGTCACCCACATTGTTCAAACGCATAATGAGATTCCATCGCAGATTTTCAGAGAACATATGAAAAGTCTTAGGTTGATCAACCATCTCTAATAAACGTTCCGGGTGTTCTTTATCGGGCAAACGGAGCAACATACCAGAATGATACTGCTCAAGTCCCCAAACATCAATATACCCGGCAGAAGGCAAAAGACAACCATAATAAAAGTCAACAGAATCAGCCAATGTGTAATAGTCCACATATACTTGTCCACTCGTTTCTATCAATTTCACTTTGTCGTCATATCCCCTATCTTTGAAAATACGAATCGCTTCATCAGTCTGGACTTCATTACGTCGGAATGGTGTATCTCTATGAATCAGTTCCTGAATACGGACTTTAATCTGTTTGATTTCACGTTTAGATATTTTAGCTCCATTAGGTTTCTTGACCGAACAAAATATACCTCCAGAAATAGGATGCTCCATATAGACCCGATAATCTGGAAACAAATCATAGGTTGCTTTACATAGTACGAAACTCAGCGAACGACAATAGGCTCGCATTGCACTATCATCACGGATGTCAAGGAATTCAACATCACGATTCTGAAATACCCGAAACTTTAGCCCTTGGCTTACATTATTTACTTTTGCCGACACAATCCGATACGGCATGTCAAACTCAAATTCAGAGAGTAATTCCAACAATGTCGTTCCTTCAGGAACACTCTTCGAAGTCTGCGTATTCTTACAATAGATTTGTAGCATCAGAATTTTTATTATTGGTCAATTATCGATTTAACTTCTTCTATTTACTTTAGATTATCGGCAAAGATAACACTTTTTTAATAAAAAAAAACATTTAAACTGATTTTTTTTGCACTTTTTTATACTTGTATAAAATTTAATGCGTATATTTGCAGTGCGAATGAAGTAATACGAGGCAACTCGTTTCTACATTTTTTGTGTTTCCTTTTGAAGGAATACAATAAACCCACGAGATTAATACAAACAAATACCAAAACAACATGAAAACTTTTACAATTAAAAACGCACTACTTATTGCATGTTCAGCATTGATGCTTGGGCTAATAAGCTGCGATGATGACCCTGGTGTAGAGAACTACTACACAGCAAAGGGAGAGATGGCAAGTTCTTACCTACTAAACAATCCTGACAGGTACAGCCAATTTGTAGAAATCATCAACAAGTCAAAACTTGTCAATTTGGACTTGCTGGGCACCTACGGCTCATATACCGTATTTGCTCCCACAAACGAAGCTGTTGACGCTTACCTTAAGGGACGCGGAATGACCAGTGTGGCAGACTTGTCTGTCAAAGACTGTGATACCATCGCAGCTACACACATCATTGAGCAGTCGTTCTACACAACCGACTTCTCTGATGCTACACTGCCAACAGCAAACATGCTTGACCGTTATCTCACCATCACATGTGATTCCGATACAATCGGAGGTCAAATTGACATTGCCTATTTCATCAATGTAGATTCAAAGATTATCATTCACGACGACTCTGTTGAGAATGGTGTAGTACATACCATGAATCACGTCATTGCAGCAACATCTGAGATGTTACCTGACTTGATGCAAAAAGACTCTACAATCACATTGTTCAATGCCGCACTGAAATTGACTCATCTTGCAGACTCAATGCAGGCATATATTGACGAGAGTTACACTTGCGACCCAGACTCGTTCGAAGAAGGACATGCCTTTCTGGTTGGTGAAGAGTACGATATTGTGTACTATATGGAGAAACATTACTACGGATTCACCGGTTTCATTGAACAAGACGATGTGTTTGCAGCACATGGCATCAACACCATTGAAGACTTGATTGCCTATGCAAAGGGTATTTATGACGATATGTATCCAGAAGATGCAGGCGTAACAGACTTCACCGACCGTCGTAATTCGCTCAACCGATTCGTTTCTTACCATTTCCTGCCCTGTCGCATTATTTATAACATGTTGACAGCTGACAACAAGCTTTTGAATTCGAACTTCGACCGTAAGCATTGGGATGCATCCGACTGGTACGAGACCATGATGCCTCACTCCATTTTGAAAGTGTCGTTCCCATCTGGTTCAGAAGCAGGTCGTTACATAAACCGTCGTGGTGTACAAAACCGTAAAGACAGTCGTGGTGTGAAGGTGCCAGGCGCCAAGATTCTCTCACCTACCGAAGCCAAAGCTAACTTGATGGCTGTGAATGGAGTATATCATTACATCAAAGATATTATCCATTATGGACGTGAGACTCAGGAGGTTGTAATGAACGAACGTATCCGCGTTGATGCTACCGCATTGTCACCAGATTTCATGACAAGTGGTGCACGTGGTCATGCTGTGAACGGAGTCGGTGGTTGCCCACAATACCCAGGAATGTACGGTCAAAAGAGTTCACAGATGAAACCCGATCCCGCAACTAACAGTAGCTATTGTATAGGTTTCAAAGGAGGAACAGCCAAGAACTTCATCTACTCAGATATCAATTCTCACCTGCACCTTCGTAACCGTTACCTCAGTTTCTGGTGTTATTATGGTGATGAGCTGATCATCTGCGGACGCTATGATGTGAAATTCAAGTTACCACCTGTACCAGAAGGCGACTACGAATTCCGCTTACAGGCAATCATCAACGGAATGCCTACCCGTGGAATCATCCAGGTTTACTTCGATGACAAACCTTGCGGTATTCCAATTGACATGCGTAAGAATGGCGATGATGCAAGTATAGGTTGGAGATCAGATTCTGACTTGGGTGACGACGAAGCTATCGTAGCTTATGACAAAGCCCTTCATAATCGTGGTTGGATGAAGGGATCCAAGGCTTACGGGCCTACCAATGATGACGGTACAGGCTCTAGAAATCCGAACAGAAACACACCAGAAACCATGCGTCGCATCTATGCTACCTTCCACACGGACGGAAAGACCGACCACTGGGTACGCGTTCAGCAGAAGCTTGAATCTACGAACGGTACATTCCCATTCGACTACATCGAACTCTGTCCGCGTAGCATCTACAACAACGAATTGTATCCAGAAGATCAGTGGTAATACTACCACTACTACATAGCCAAAGAGGGGCTGCATTTCATTCGATTTGCAGCCCTTTTATTATTATAATAAGGTATAAGGAAAGGTAGGGACGTAAAAAAAGGGGTAACGCCTTACCCCAAAATTGTTAACCTTAAATCTAATACTATGAAAAACACGTTGCAAAGTTAGTACTTTTCCTCAACATTGCAAGCAAATTCCACAAAAAGATGTCAACTTCTTTCTTTTTAGACCAAAATCATTGCCATTTGTAATCTATTTGACAATTTAGTCTAATACTTTATTCAATTGAATCTTAAGGGTGCTGGTCTAAATTCCGTTCTCACTAACGTAGTATTCCAACATACTTACATAGCCGCCCTCCTCGTAAACCTCTGGGTCGAGCCAATTGCTTATCTTCCACGTTCCGTCTTCTAACTGAAGCTTTAAGGTCATTCCCTTTACGTCGTCTTCATCGTCAGAGACAAACCTTATCTGTGCCAAAGCCTCTGTCTCAGATAGAAGTTGAGGAGTAATCTGCTCTACAACCAATGGGAGTGACTGGTCAACTAACCAATGATAGCCTTCATCACCCATGAATCGCATATCACCTTGAGCGTTCTCATCGTATTGTTCAATACGATCTTTCAATGCGAGGAAATAGTTGGTACAGAACTCTTGCTCCAATTGCCCAAGATCGACCACACCCGATGCATTCATCTCATTGATCCGATCGTAAATCTTTGCAACTTGGGCAGCAATAACGTCTTCATTAGTGGGTTTACTCTCTTCTGCCTGAACAGTTGTGGTTGAATCGCTGTCTGAAGACTTCTGGGCAGTATTGCCACATGAAGCCGTAGTTAAAGCGGTTGCGATGGCAAAGCCATACAAAATCTTTTTCATGTTTTCTAATTAATAATTGGTAAATACTTAAGTTCTTATTTCGTTTGCAAAGTATGTCTGTATAACAATCTATTGCTATAGCTATTACTCTTCGTAAGAAACGGTGTAGCCAAGATCACTCAGCCATTTAGCCACCTGCTTCTTTCCTCCACGAACTTCATGTCCATAGATGGCAAACTCGCCTTTCACTTCAGCATTAGGATAAGCTTTCCGCACATCCTCAGCACAGCGGCCAAGTCCTGACCCTTCATGGGTGGTAAACGGAATCAAGGTCTTACCCGACAAGTCATATTTCTTAAAGAACGTGAACATGACCTGCGGATAGGTTCCCCACCACACCGGACCTCCGATGAGCACAGTCTTGTATTGATCGATGTTCTTAAGCTCGCCCTGAAATTCGGGAAGAACTCCATCCTTCTGCTCCTGCTTCGCCAGCTCGCACAATGGTTCGTAAGCCATTCCGTCGTATTTGTCGATGACCAATTCAAACAAATCTGCACCAATCATTTCATGGATGTAGTCTGCAACAATCTTCGTATTTCCTACGGGGACATTACCGACGGCATAATTATCTCCCGCATGGGAAAAGAAGACCACCAAAGTTTTCTCGTTCTTTTCCATTACTCCTTGATTATCTGAATTTTGACCCGCAGCCCGAGGACTGCTGTTACATGAAAATAATGCCAGCAATACTATTACAGCTGCAATCATTTTTTTGATGTTCATAAGATAATTTTGTTTTAGATTGTTAATGATGTAATGTTAGTTTATCGTATGTGTTTTCGTCGTTCACCAACGACGAGGTATTTCGTTGCAAATATAATGCTTTTTTATGACTCCACAAGTTTTTTGGTGTGGAAAAAGCTCAAACAGCCACAAATTTGGTCATCCTCCCGACAATTGCACTTTGCGGATTATTTCAGCAATTCGATGGTTCGACGGATGGCGTCCTCAATCTTGTAATGTGGAAGGAATCCGATGCTACGCAGACGCGAACTATCGAGTATGGCTCTTGTCGCGATGCTGAATCCACACGATTCGATGTCTGAAGGAAGGTCGAAAATAACCTGTCGGCCATTATAGTTAGCACAATATGCAGCAAAGTCACGGAGACGGACATCGCAGTCGGGATTGCTGATATTATAGGGTATGCCTGCTTCGCCGTGAAGCAGTACGTGTAACATCGCAGCAACGGCATCTGCCACATAGGTATAAGAGAAGTATTGCTCGCCTCGACTTTTCAGAACGATGTCGTCACCTGCGATTGCATTTTGTATGAATTGCGATGATGCCTTTGTATCGGACGGAAGCATCGTAGGACCGAACACGCGAGAGAGGCGCACGATCTTCACCTGTATTCCGCGTTCCTTCAGGAATGACTGACACAGTGCTTCGCATGTGCGTTTCGACTCTGGATAGCATGAACGGGCATTGGCGAGATTCAGCCTACCAGTGTAATCCTCTGTAAAGATATCATCACCATAAGCATTGCCATAAATCTCGACCGTTGAGGGGTAAAGGACAATTGCGCCACACTGCTCGGCCAACTCAAGTGCATATTCTGCTCCTTTTATATTAATAAGGAGTGTCTCAATGGGATACTGCGAATACGCCATCGGATGGGTATAGCTGGCAAGGGGGATGATGTAATCGAGCGAAGAGATGCTTGGGAGGATTTGTAGGAGTGGTAACGTCACATCGTGTTCAAGGAATTGGAAACGGGGACTATCGAAGTACTCGCCCAAACGCTCCTGCGCTTTCGTCTTACTTCTTCCCACAGCAACAACGTTCACGTCGCCCATTGCCATCAGCGCGTCAATCAGTTGCATACCCAGAAGTCCGGTTGCACCAGTAATCAAGAAACATTTATGATGGAGTTGCTCTATTCCCTTGACGGACAGGATGTTTGTCAAGTCCTCCTGATATAGTTTATGCTGTTTGATGAGAGCCATAGGTGTAAGTGTCTATATTCTGTCTTTTGCTAAGTATCCCTTAAATATCTCCAGATCGTCAGGGGTGGTCAGCTTGATGTTCTTATCGCTGCCCGCAGCGAAATGCAAGGTCACACCCAGCTCCACCATCATCGTGTTGGTGTAATGCGAGCCATGAATGCCTATCTGGCGGTCGAAGGCTTCGTGATATTTCTCATCGAGCAGACTAAATTGATAGGCTTGAGGCGTACAGACCCGACGGATGGTCTCACGAGGAATAAAAGCCTTGGTTGTGGTGTCATCATCGGGGTTGACAAGGAATATTTGCTCATTATAGGGCATAGACGAGACAGCATTGCCGTATTGCTGAGCCTTTCGGATGACATCGGTCAGCACCTCTGCATCTACGAGGGGACGTATGCCGTCATGAATGATGATGACATCGTCCGCCGAGCATTTGTCCTCAAGGCTGAACACCCCATTGCGTATCGATTCCTGCACCATTGCTCCGCCTGTAACAATCCATTTCAGTTTAGAGATGTTGTAATGCTGGGCATACGACCACACCGTATCTTCCCATCCCTCAATACACACCACTTCAATGGCATCGACCATCGGATGACGCTCGAAGCCCTCAAGCGTGTAGAGCAATATGGGTTTATCATACACATTGATGAATTGTTTGGGAATACTCTGCCCCATTCTGTTGCCGACACCTCCGGCTACAATCACTGCAATTGTCATATCTAAGCTGATTATCTATTATTTTATGACAAAGATATGGATTCCTTTTCGTTCTGGCAAATAAAACGGCTCAAAAACGCAAAAGTGTTTCATCAGATAGAAAATAATTGCTATATTTGCAATCGAAAACAGCAAAACGATGAACGAAAATCTGAAACAGTATACTGCCGAGAACCTCAGGAAATGCCAGCTCAAGGAGTTGAGCATTCTGGAAGAAGTGGACAGGATTTGTAAGCAACACGGCATTGATTATTGGCTCGATGGTGGAACCCTTCTCGGGGCGGTGCGCCATAAAGGATTCATCCCTTGGGACGATGACATAGATATCGGGATGACGCTTTCAGATATGAAACGGTTTTGCAGTGTGGCTCCGTCCGAGTTGCCCCGTCATTTGTTTCTACAGACGCCCGAAACCGATGCGAAACTGAAAGAGCCTATCGTTAAGATTCGCGACCTCAATTCGCTGTTCATCGAAGGGAGTGATACGTTTAACGTGGATTATGAGAAAGGTATCTTCATCGACATCTTCCCGTTCGTTCCCTGTCCCGACATGCCCAAGGGGCTGTTGAAGAAGATTGGAAAGGGCATTTGCCATTCATACAGCATCCTACATCGTCAGCATTACTACAGTTTGCGCTCGTTTGCCGAGTATTTCTGGTTCACGGGCAAGTATCTGTGCTGTTCAGCCATTCTGAAACTCTACAGCCTGTTCGGCAACACGAGTCAGCACATGAGCAACTTGCCAGTGAGCAACGGATATGGCATCAATCATCGTCGCGACTCTATCTTCCCGCTTGGACAAATCGAATTTGAAGGGAAAATGTTCCCCTCGCCTCATAATGCCGATGCATATCTCACCGATTTGTTCAAGAATTATATGGAAATACCTCCTGTCGAGAAGCGACAGGTTCACGCTGTAGTCATCGTGCCCGAGTTGAAGTAAACAGAACTTACTCAATCTCAGGCTCTTCCTCCGTTCCCTCAATCGATTTCAGCTCGTCAGGAATCTGCTTGGTGGTCGTCACACCATATTACAGATCGAAGCTGATTGCCTAGGGTGACATAGCCCTCGGCAAATATGGAGTACTTCTCGTAAATCTTAGCTGCTGCCAACAAGATGTCGCGGTTGTTTTTTTCCTGGCGCGTGTTCTGCCATGTGAGGAACATCAGCCTCAACACCACCATGAGGTTCGTTGGATTGATGATGAGCACACCTTTCTTATATGCCTTGGTGCCCAGTTGCGGGTCTTTGTTCATCGCAAGAATGTAGCTACCCTCGTTGGGCACGAACATCAGGACGATTGGCATTGCTTTATCCACTTTCTTGTAGTACTGCTTATCGGACAGTTCGCACACATGCTGCCAGATGGAGTCGTGATTGGCCTTGATTGCTACCTTCCGCTCCTCGTCGTTCTCAGCCCCCACATACTCGGTGTAAGCGGTTAACGATACTTTCGAGTCGATAATGATGCAGTTACCGTCAGCACTATAGACAACCACGTCGGGACGTTCGTTGCTACCATCATCACCCTTCACGTTCACCTGCTTCACATATTCCTCGCCCTCTCTCAGTCCACTATCCATCAAGATATTCTCCAGCACCTGCTCGCCCCAGTCGCCCTGAACCTTTCCGCGATTCTTCAGCGCGTCGGCAAGGCTCTGAGTCGTCTTGTCGCGCTCCTTGTCGTGCTCAAATACCGCCTTGATTGAAGCCTCCAAAGCCGAGGTATTCTTCAACTGCTCAGCCTTGCTGTCGTTCACCAAGGTGCGCAGCAATTCCAGTTCTTTTTGCAACGGAGCCACCACCTGCGCCATCTGCTCGGCGTTGAGTTGTTTGAAGTTTTCCGAACGTTCCTGCAACTCTTTCTCAAACTGACTGCGCATTTGTTCGCGTGCCAGCTTCAGTTCAGTACTGAAGCGTTCCTGTCTTAACTGCTCATCCTTCTTCGCCTGACGTTCATTCAACTCAATCGTATACTGGGCATTCTGATTTTTTATAATGAGGTTGACGTTCTCGCTTTTCAGCTTCTCTATTTCGTCCTTCAAGTTCCGAATGGCATCATCATACTTATCAATCAACGAAGCCTTCTCCATAATGGAGTCCTGTAATTTTTTTTCGCTCTCATCCAAAATATTCGAGAATTGGCGATCGCTGCGCCACGAGTGATAACACAAAAGGCCTATCAATGCCACAAGAATCACTATAGCAATAACCAACATAGTATCCATAACCATTCATTTATCCGAATGCAAAGATAAAGAAAANNNCAAAGATAAAGAAAAAAAACTAAATAGAAAAACTATAGGCAAAAAAAACTGACTGAAACGGCGAAACTTCCTATATAATATAATAAGGTGTACCGAAACTGAAGATTGACTCTAAAGTTCTTAGCTATTTACCCTCTATTCACTACTATCACTACCTTCACTACTTTCCCCACTTTCACTGCCTTCTGCGTCATCGATTTCGCCTTCGTCTGCCCCCGTTTGTTTCCATAGCATTTTACAACATGCCAGCCAGGGCGTACATCTGTCGATAGGCTTCCGACTTTTTGTCAAAAGCAAGCGGATAGGCGCGCGAAGACGAGGGAAGGCGACAGAGATAGATTTCGTGACGATGGAATTGGGACAAAGAAGGAATCAACAGCCGCTCATTGACCTTGGGAATGGCGTCAAGCGACAAAGAGGAACAGAGGGTAATGGTGGCAAGCTCGCCAGTAGTGACGATGGTGGTGAGCTGGCAAAGGCCTTGAGTCAGTTGAGGAATGTCGGTAGGTGTGACTATCTCCAAATACTTATCAGAAGCATTGGCTTTCAGTCGACGGACGGCAGATGCCGTGTCGTAGTAGCCAATTCCCCGCTTGAGGAGGAACGCTTTGATGGCATCCAGTCGAAAGGTGCGATGAGCGGAATCAACAAAGTAATCTTTATCGCCAAAGAACACATCACCCGTGATACGCCAGTGGTCGTTGATGTAATTTGGGTAGAAAAAGGGCATACACCATCGCTTTTGCTGAGGAGGAAAGCTGCCAAGGAACAACACTTTGGTATTGCTGGGCAGAAACGGTTGCAGAGGATGCTGTTCGATGCTCGGAGGATTCATGAGGGAGAGGTGGATGGGAGTAACTGCGAGAAGGTTTTACGACGACGGACGTAGTATTGCCAAAGAATGGAAAGGCTGACGAGTTCGGGAAGGGTCTTCGAGAGGTTGCGCTGTGCCTGAATGTGTTGCCGAATGGGAGCATAATACGGAATGAGGGTCGCAAACTCCTTGTGCGCTTTGCGTATGGCCTTCATGTTTGCCAAGTCGCCCTTCACCAAAAACTGCACCGCTGCAACGAAATCGAGAAACCGACGCATGCGGATGACCGAACGCAGCTGCTGCTCGGGCAGGTTCTTGTAAAGCATCAGCAGATTGTTGCGGAAGTTGAGGAAAGTCTTACGCGGATTCCCTTGGTTCAAGGTAGCCCCACCGAGATGATAAGCCGTGCTTTGCGGCACACACACGAGGTCGTAGCCCATGATGCGCATACGCCAGCAGAGGTCGATTTCCTCCATGTGGGCAAAGAACTTGGCATCGAGACCACCAGCCTCCCAATAAACGTTTGAGCGAACCATCATGGCTGCTCCAGTGGTCCACATCACCGATGCCACATCATCATACTGTCCCCTATCGTCCTCAACCGTAGCGAAAACACGACCGCGACAGAACGGATAGCCGTATTGATCGATGAACCCACCTGCGGCTCCCGCATATTCAAACATCGTTTTTTCCTCGCCTTGCGGCAATAACTTCAGCAACTTAGGCTGGCAAGCCGACACTTGCGGATGGTGGTCCATAAAGTCGATCATGGGGGTCAGCCACCCATCTTGGCGGATTTCCACATCGCTATTTAGCAACAGATAGTATTCAGCCTCGACCTGACGCAACGAGCGATTGTATCCGTCGGCAAAACCGTAGTTCTGGTCGAGTTGGATGATGCGAAGGTCGGGAAAACAACTGTGTAACATGCTGATGGAGTCGTCGGAAGAAGCGTTGTCTGCCACAATCACCTGGATGCCCTCACCCCGAGAACACCGAATGACCGACGGCAAGTAGCGACGCATCATGTCGGAACCGTTCCAGTTCAGTATAACTATAGCAAGCTTGCACATAGGGCATCATTGGTTTTATTAAATCCTCCCAGCAACACTTCGACAATCTGATTGTCAAGCTCCGGACGGTTGGGAATCTCTATCCTTATATAATTATCGGTGAATCCGTTCATCGGTTTGCTGAGCCGTGAGGAGTGCTCCAGCAACACCTTGGCAGTTTTGCCAATGAAACGTTCGTAGAAGGCATGAGTCTTCTGCTCGGAGAGTTCGAGCAAGCGCTGCGTTCGCAGATGTTTCTCCTTGGGACTCACAACATACGGAATCTGCAAAGCCTTGGTACCAGGACGCTCGGAATAGGTGAAAACATGAAGCTGACTGATATCGAGACACTCGATAAACCGACAAGCCTCATCGAAAAGCTCGGGAGTTTCGCCCCGCGTACCCGTCATCACATCAACTCCGATGAAGCAATCGGGCATCAACTGCTTGATACGCTCAATCTTGTACCGGAAAAGCGCCGTGTCGTAGTGGCGATGCATCAGTCGCAAAATGCTATCGCTGCCACTCTGGAGCGGAATGTGGAAGTGAGGCATGAACCGCTCGGAGTGGGCACAGAACTCGATGATGTCATCCGTGAGCAGGTCGGGCTCGATGGACGAGATTCTGTAGCGCTCGATTCCGTCAACCTTGTCCAATTCACGTATCAAATCGAGGAAAGTTTCCTTCGTCGAACGTCCGAAATCCCCGATATTCACCCCAGTAAGCACAATTTCCTTACCGCCCTGCTCCGCTACCCGACGAGCTTGCTCCACCAATGAGGCAATCGAACCATTACGGCTACGTCCGCGTGCCATCGGGATGGTGCAATAAGTACAATAATAGTTACAACCATCTTGAACCTTCAGAAAGTAACGAGTACGGTCGCCATGCGAACAAGAGGGGAAGAACTCTTCGCCCTTCATCTCGCCCATGTGACTGTCCTTTGAAGCCAATGCGTAGCAAATCTGCGGAATGAGTTCACTCCTGTGCTGCGCTCCGACCACCAAACTGACCCCTGGGATGTCGCTAAGCGTCTGTGGTTGTAACTGAGCATAACATCCAGTCACAGCCACCAGTGCCTCAGGATTATCTTTGATGATTTTATGAATGGCCTGACGGCATTTACTATCGGCCATAGCGGTAACCGTACAGGTATTCACGATACATATATCGGCAGGCTCGCCTTTTGCAGCACGTTTCACCCCATGCGACAGCAACATCTCGCCGAGCGTGGAAGTCTCAGCGAAATTAAGCTTGCATCCTAAAGTGAAAAACGATGCTTTCTTGCCGTCGAGTATGCTATAATCTATCATAATGAGGTGCTGGTCAATGAGGAATAATCGTCAATTCGCTAATAGCTGTCGGGCGCGCTCAATCAGCGTATCTTTCTTGCGCATCACGTCCTCCATCTGCATTTCGACCTTGACATCAGGCTCGATACCAAACTCAATATGCTTTTTGTCACGATCTACCGTTACTACCGCACTATAGCGAACGCTCCATCCACACGGAATCTCTTGGGTGAACGGCATACCAGAACCTCCTCCGGTCTTGTCGCCTAGCAGCGTGACGTTAGGCAGACAATGCATCATCTTCACGAAGTCGTTTGCCGCAGAGAAACATTGTCGGTTGGTAATCACAACAACTTTCTTCTGCCAACGAGTTCCCTTGGCAGGCTCCAAGTACTGCGGTTCCATCTTCGAGAAGTCGTTGTGGCCTTTACCCGTTTTATGATAGATGTAACCCACCAAAATCTTCTCGTTCGTAAAATGAGAAGCAAGACAATCTGCATTCACGAGACTTCCTCCTCCATTATTGCGCAAGTCGATAATAAGTCCGTTACAAGGAGCAAGCAATGACAACACACTGCTGACATTCCCATGACCAATATCGTTCGTGAAACTCTCACAGCGAACATATCCGACATTATCGTCGAGCACAGTATATTTCAGACTCGCAGCTATACCATAATCGTGTCCTAAATAACTACGCGCGATAGAGTCGTAGTAGTTCTCCGGCTCATCTTCCCAATAACTCCAATTACGTCCAAGATTGAATGATGCACCAAGATTCACATGCCCGTCTTTCAACTCGGCAATCATCGCACAACAAACCTCAAATAGCTGCAGGGACGTCATCTTGGGAGAGATCTTCTTCCGATAGCGCTCGTGCACCTCGTTCCAATCAACTCCCAGCTCCGCTTTCTTGTAATCAAAGAAACAATATCTCTCATCCAACAATTGCCACAACGCATCCAAATTGCCTTGGGGAGTATCAGCTGTTGGCAATTCCTCTTTGACACACGCTGTCAGCGCGAGTACGGACCCAATAATCACGATCGTATGGAAAAACTGTTTCATAGCTTAATACCCAAAATGATTGAATGTGAATAAGAATGATGGCGTAACTCGTTGTACTTCGTCTGGTACAATTCATTATCATATCCCAGATAAAGGCATCTTCCGCGATTGAATTTGAAATCAATGACAAGACGCTGGCGCAACGATGGAGTGTTAAATGGATGCGCGAACACGCAGTTATGATCGTAGTTGCCTAACGAGAACTCCTCATAATACGACTGACCGAATTGCGGAGAATAGGCAAACCCAATAAAAGGAATATCGAGGGAGTATTCTAGTTGAAAATCCTTCCGAAACAGACGAAAATCGTACGTAGCAAGAGCAGAAGCATCGAGCATCAACGCCAACTTCGCCTGAGCGGGGTTATTACCATTACGTTCATTATAGATGCATCCCAAGTAGAAGTGTCCCATAGGCCCTGCTTTCACACGGAACGCCCCGTTCTGCAGCAGTTGGAAATGATGAGCAACTCCATAAGCCACACCGAAATCGTATTCGTTTACGTTTCCTGCAGGATTCTCAAGTCCTGACACATGTAAACTGGTACGATGCATCGTATGTTCGTACTGCCGCTCAATCATCATCTTGACGGTTCCGCCCTTATAAGCGTATGGTGACAAATAAGTGTCCAACACATTTGCCCAACCTCCACCGACAAACAACCTTGTGGTAGATTCCTGCGTTTCCTGTGCTTTGAGACACATAGGAATCAGAAGTAATATAAAAATAATTCGTCTCACAGTCTTATTAGAATAATGTAAGTTGGATTGGTCCATCATCATGTGGAGGATTCTTCTTTTTGTATTCTTCATCCGACATCGGCTCTTCCTCAATAACCTTGGGTTCTTCTTCAATAACCTTGGGTTCTTCTTCAATAACCTTGGGTTCTTTTTCAATAACCTTGGGTTCTTCCTCAATAACCTCGGGTTCTTCGGAATCATCCGAAGTGTCCGGAATGTCCGGAGTGTCTGGAGTTTCTGGAGTGTCCGGAGTGTCCGGAATGTCCGGAATGTCCGGAATGTCCGGAAAGTCCGGAGTGTCTGGAGCGTCTGGAGTTTCTGGAGTGTCTGGAGCGTCTGGATCATCTGGAGTCTCTGGAACATCCGATTCATCCTCGACATCCTCTGGTTCATTCACAACTTCTTTGACAGAATCAAGCGCCCAAGTAGTTAGTCGCTTACCTTTAGCCTTAAAACCTTTTACAGCAATATATTCTTCAACATCCAATTCCTGTGGTCCGCGGAACGTATCTGGTTCTGCAAATGTAAGTATCAATTTCGGTGTCGGCTGATCTGTGAGCAGTATCAGTTGAGAACCAGCATTGTCGCCAAGGAAGTTTTGGTGTTTCTGCGATGACTCCATCGTGAATCGCTTGATATACGGCAACCCTTGATTGTCTGCATCCCACAGTACTGCTGTCCATACCTTCTCACTATTGTACTTCTCAATGCGAAGAATATTCTGTTCGTAGTGGTTGTTGATGTCGAAATTGGTTGTATAGAACTCTCCGTTGTCGAGCACTACAAGTATCATGTCTTCATTGAAGAACTCTCCCAAGTAGTGTCCATGATTTTCGTAATTTAATCGTTTCACATCGTTATCAAACCACACATCACGTCCGCCAAGCGTGCTGCCGCCATGAGATTTCAATCCTATTCGGAGCACATCATACTTGGTGAGTTGATTTCCGCGTGCACTACGTCCTTTTACGTCAATCTCACTGAAATCCTTGTCGAACACCAACTTCTTTAGCTTCGTCTTTTGCTGTTCTTTCAAAGTGATCTTAATAATTTCTGCCTCGCCATTTGCGTTTGAAGTGAAGTAGGTAATACGCGACTTAGGTGTACCCATCGTTACATCATACTCGCGGTCACGCGATAGAGTTGGAATGTTAAAACGCTTTATATATGTAACCCCACTCTTACCATCCTTGT
This sequence comes from uncultured Bacteroidales bacterium, assembly GCA_902785075.1. Taxonomy (GTDB): domain Bacteria; phylum Bacteroidota; class Bacteroidia; order Bacteroidales; family Bacteroidaceae; genus Colivivens. The sequence goes on from CACZXN010000016.1 coordinate 56,517, forward strand.
AACATACATTATAGATGGTACGCGTGTCGTTCTTCTTAAAGACGGCCACATGGATGATTTCCGTCTTACGTTTTTCTGCCTTCGCTTTCTCCGTTTCGCCCACGAAGACTTTCTCCGCAACTTTTACTACCTTGTAAGTTCCGTCTTTGTAGAATATGATGATATCATCCAAGTCGCTACAGTTACAAACAAACTCATCTTTCTTCAAGCTTGTACCCACGAAACCATCAGCCCTGTTGATATACAACTTCTGATTTGCTTCCGCTACGGTTGCGGCTTGAATCGTATCGAAGTTTCGTATTTCGGTCTTTCTCGGGTGATCCTCTCCATACTTCTTTTGAAGATATTTGAACCATTCTGCTGTTACTTCTACAAGATTTGCCAGATTCTTCGCTATATCTTCCAACTCCTCCTTGATTTTCGCTATCAAATCATCTGCCTTGTCTTTGTTGAACTTCAGAATACGTTGCATCTTGATTTCTAGCAAACGCAAGAGGTCATCGCGTGTTACTTCACGAATGAAGTCTTTCTTGAACGGTTCCAGTCGCTCATCTATATACTTCAACGCCTCATCAGTGCTTGCTGCATTTTCGAATGGTTTCCCTTTATAAATGCGTTCCTCTATGAAAATCTTTTCAAGAGAGCAGAAGTGTAGCTGCTCCAGCAGTTCGTCACGACGTATCTCAAGTTCGCGTTTAATCAGATACTTGGTATAATCCGTCGATCTACGCAACACATCGCTGACAGTCAAGAACTTAGGCATCCGTTCATCGATGACACAGCAGTTTGGGCTGATGCTGATTTCACAATCAGTAAAAGCATATAATGCGTCTATCGTTTTATCGCTCGACACTCCTGGCATCAGATGAATCAAGATTTCCACACTCGCAGCGGTGTTGTCGTCCACTTTACGAGCCTTTATCTTTCCCTTATCAATCGCTTTCAGGATAGAGTCAATCAGTGTGGTGGCCGTTTTGCCGAATGGAATCTCGCGGATGACAAGCGTCTTGTTATCCAGCTTTTCAATCTTAGCTCTCACCTTCACCACTCCACCACGTTGACCATCATTGTATTTCGACACATCGATACTACCTCCCGTCAAGAAATCGGGATAGAGTTGGAACGGCTCGTTATGCAAATAGCTTACAGCAGCCTCGCACAGCTCATTAAAGTTGTGAGGAAGTATTTTTGTCGATAGCCCCACAGCAATTCCTTCGGCTCCCTGAGCCAGCAATAGTGGGAACTTGACAGGTAAAGAAATAGGTTCTTTGTTACGTCCGTCATACGACAGCATCCATTCTGTTGTCTTCGGGTTGAACACCACTTCATTGGCAAACTTCGACAGACGCGCCTCGATGTATCGTCCTGCTGCTGCATCATCGCCTGTCAGTATATTACCCCAGTTGCCTTGACAGTCAATCAGCAGTTCTTTCTGTCCCAACTGAACCAGAGCGTCCTTGATTGAGGCATCACCATGAGGGTGAAACTGCATCGTGTGACCAACGATGTTTGCAACCTTGTTATATCGCCCATCGTCCATTCTCTTCATGGAATGCATGATACGACGCTGAACAGGTTTAAAGCCATCTTCTATATGAGGGATGGCACGATCCAAAATAGCTGAAGACGCATAATCCAAGAACCAAGTTTGATACATACCACTCAAATGGTGGGTAATACTGTCTTGTATCTTCGTCGGATCATAATCGGTATGCGAAACACTACTTTCCTCGTTCGTCACTTCGCCCTCCAAATTCTCATCTCGCAACTCTAAACTCTCATCAATATCGTTAATATTATCGTCCATATATTTCCAATTTGCCACAAAGATACAAAATATTTACAATTTACGATTTACGATTTACGATTTTCTTCATTTTTTCACCTTTGACCTTTGACCTTTGACCTCTTTTTCGTAACTTTGCAGTCGATAAAACCGCATAATTATGAAATTACCCATCATCATCACACTTTTACTTTCATCCATACTGACAGCACTTCCGTCCGTGAATTTGGAGGCAAAAGATCTGTTTCCTGACGGCACAGAAATTCCGGCTTGGTTCCGAGATACAACACATGTCAAATTATCAGAACTTGGCAAACAATACTGTATTACTGACTATGGTGTTTTGATGGATGGAAAAATCTACACCCAACAGTTGCAATCGATCATCGATAAAATGGCGGCAAATGGAGGTGGTGTGATGGTCATACCTTCAGGCACTTTCATGAGTGGAGCTTTGTTCTTTAAGCAAGGTACCCATCTCTATTTAGAAAAAGGAGCTGTGTTAAAAGGTTCTACCGATATCAGCGACTTCCCTGTGATGACCACTCGTATTGAAGGAGAAACCTGCAAATATTTCCCTGCTTTGGTCAATGCAGACGGATTGGACGGATTCACCATATCAGGCGAGGGTACTATCGACGGAAATGGACTCCCCTACTGGAAAGCATTCTGGTTGCGTCGCAGTTGGAATCCTGCATGTACCAACAAAGACGAGCAACGCCCCCGATTGGTCTACATATCCAATTGCAAAAACGTCCAGATTGAAAACGTCAGCCTACAGAACTCACCATTCTGGACAACACATTATTATAAATCTGAGAACGTAAAACTCCTCAACCTACACATCACATCCCTCTATAAACCTGTACGAGCACCCTCTACTGATGCTATCGATATCGATGCTTGTAAGAACATGTTGGTAAAGGGATGTTATATGTCCGTTGATGATGATGCGGTAGCCCTCAAGGGAGGAAAAGGTCCTTGGGCAGATGACCCCGTGAAGATGCCCGAGAATGGGGGAAATGAAAACATCATCATCGAAGACTGCACATTCGGGTTCTGCGCCAGTTGTGTCACCTGTGGTAGCGAATCCATCTACGACCACAACATCGTTCTGCGACGTATCAAAGTAGATGAAGCAACCAATCTGCTTTGGCTCAAGATGCGCCCCGATACACCTCAGCATTATGAATATATCACCATAGAGGACATCACAGGCAATGCAAGCAACTTCCTGCTCGTTCGACCTTGGACTCAGTTCTACGATTTAAAAGACCGCACAGACACCCCCATGTCGTATAGCAACAATATTGTGATGCGGCGCATCAATCTCGAATGCAACACCTTCTTCAATGTCACACCTCGCGAGGACCAATACCATCTCCGTGACTTCCTGTTTGAGAATTGCACCATCAAGGCACGCACCTCAAACTACCACCCTGAGTATATTGAGAATCTAAAGACGAAGAATGTCATTGTAAATGGTAAGACTATTTAATCATAAAACAACATCTTTTTATTCAACTATTTAATCCTATTTCAATTATGAAAAGTTTCAGAATTACGCTCTTAGCAGCGTTGCTCCTCACAGCTGGAGCATTTGCATGGGCTGCAAAGGTTGACAAAGCCATCAACATCAAAGTAGGGACAAAGACTCGTAAGTATCGTCTCTATGTGCCCAACAACGTAAAAGAAAACACCGCTCTTGTATTTTGCCTTCATGGTACAGGAGGCTCATCCGACAACAAACAGCCTTCGTTTGATGCGATTGCAAATACAGAAGGTATCATCGTGGTTTATGGTCATGGTGAAAACGTCAAGTTCCCCTTCTTCGGCAATATGGAGTTACCTGGATGGAATTCGACAGGAGAATGGAGCAATGATTGCGACTATCTACTTGCTGTCATTGAAGATGTAGCGAAGTCCTATACCATCGACCGCAAACGCATCTACTGCTGTGGGTTCTCCAATGGGGGCATGATGACTTACACGGTTGCAAACCTCCTCGCAGATAAGTTCGCAGCTTTCGCCTCCATCAGCGGATACCCAATTAATGAGTTCCACCTCCACCACACAGGTTGTCGTCCTGTTCCGTTCCTTCATATACATGGAAAGAGCGACGACTTCGTGAAATATTCACTCGTTCCAAATATCATTTATAATATGGTAGCACGCAATGGTGCCAATCCTAAGCCTATTGTAACTACAAAGACGGGGAAGTATAAAAAGAGTGTGTTTGAGGCAACTGAGGGAGGATTCCCTGTCGTCTATTACGAAATAGATGGAATGGGACATAATCCTGATACCAACAATACGGAAGACGGTAACTCGGCAAAGACCATGTGGAACTTTATGAAGCAATACACGCTCGACTCTCCTTGCGACACTACCCTCAAATGGCGTCCGAACCTTGAGCAGGAAGGATGGGAACCCAAACAACATGGATGGACTCTCAATAGCGGTCTCACGATTTGCTCTTTCGCGAAAGAACAGGATACAGGCTCCAACGGTAATGCCAATTCCTATCCTTCGCTCCAGTTTGTCAAAGGCAACTACCGACTTACTTTCAACGCAATTGGAGAAGAAGGCAAGACTGTCAACGTACAACTCAAACGACTCTCTGGAAAGAAAAACATCGTGTTTAAAGAGAGTGTTGAGGTGGGCAACAATCGTGCTATCGAGTTCGAAATTCCAGATGATTGGTGCGAGTTTAGTCTTAGTTTCACCAAGCCTACATCAGCAGACAACATCAAGATTGAGGCAATCGAGATTCACTCCTATGATCCAAATGCAACAGGAATCAGAAACCTTTCTTCAGCTCTCGCTCCAAACGAGGAAGCAATATACAACCTGAGTGGTCAGCACATCAATTCGATGCATAAGGGTATCAACATCATTAATGGTCGAAAAGTACTCGTAAAGTAACCGTTAATTAGGTTATGATTTAACCATTGGATCAACTGTTTAGAATCGTCCCTTGATTCGTAAAAAAACTTGCAGCCCTTAAGGGAAAATTTTGTTACCCCTAGGGGCTGCAAAAATATTCACATATTTAGTCCCTATCTCTAAGTACGGGAAATTTCTCACGGAATCGCTGCAATTCGTCCATATCAAGTTCGACTGTAGCGGTTTCCGATTTTCCTGGAGTACACTGAGCTATGATATGACCATAAGCATTATGAATGACAGAATCGCCTAAGTATTCGCCCTGCTTGTCGTGAGCCTGTCGAACCAACTTGTCTTGGCTTACGATATTCGCTCCCACGACAAAGCATTGGTTCTCCAACGCACGTGCCTTCAGTAGAGTTTGCCATACCTCCCTGCGCTTTTGAGGCCAGTTGGCCACATAGATGATAGCATCATAATCTCCATGATTACGGCTGAAAACAGGGAAACGCAAATCGTAGCATACCTGAAGGAGGAAGCGTACACCTCGCCATTCGACAACAACTCGTCGCTCACCTGCTGCATACTTATCAGGCTCGCCTGCATAACTAAACAAATGGTGCTTGTCATAGTAGTCATAGCTTCCGTCAGGACGGACAAAGAACAGACGATTCCTCAGTAGCGTCCCATCTTTCATGGCTACACTTCCTGCGATTGCAGCATCCCGACTTCGTGCCTGATCTGTCATCCAATTCAAGATTCGCGGTCCATGTTCTTCTGCTCCTTCGATCATGAAACCCGTCGCAAACATCTCTGGAAGAACATACAAGTCTGCCTCCTGCTGTTCGTCCATCAAGTCCGTGATATGTTGGAGCGTCCACTCCACATCTCGCTCTCGAATCTCATGTTGTACAATCGCTACCTTCATCTTAACTCTACAATTTATCAACACTTTATTTCACGAAAACCTTCTTTCCTCCGACGATATTCAAACCCTTCTGAGGAACTGCTAACTTCTGACCAGCAAGGTTAAAAATGGATTTCGTTTTCGTCTTATCAACAGTCACATTTTCCTTGATGCCGCTTGTGATACCATTGTCTGCACTCAAGATAAGCCACCTTTGGTTCGTATCATCCATATCGTTATCAAAAGAAGAACCGTTAATAATCCCATTCGCACCTCCTGCCATCGCTGTTGCATAACTACCATTAGCTTTCAGCATCCAATAGCTACGCAACTTATAGCTATCTTCACCGTTTTTCCAAGTGGTGAAATCGCGACTCGGCATCAGTTGCAGTTTTTCGTTGGCAGTTGGGTTTTCGCGTTTTGCCGTTGTAAACCTACTCCCGTTGTATGAGATGTATGCTCCTGTCCCGATGTTGCGGAAAGAATAGAATTGTGTTTTGGGGTCAAACGAAACTTCCCATGCATAGCTGGCATCAGCCTGAAGGTCAGTTGTTGCTATCTCCGTCCATTTCAGTCCTGTGCTTGTAGCTTGCAGGTATGCCTTCTGGAATCCATAAGCATCATCTACGTTTTGGATAAAGTAGCAGTTTGGTGCCTCGTCATCATACTCGAATGTATAAGCAGGACTTGCAAAACAGTTACTCGTTGGCTGAACGCCATCTTCATGGAGTCCTTCGATAATCAAAGCATTACCATAGTACAACAAGTCGGTACCGCTGTCTTCCTGCGCACCATTGATGCCATAAGGCCACATATGCTGCGAGTCACCTTTCATCTGAGCAGAATTATTGTTGTCCCAGAATCGGAGCACTTCATTGGCACGAACACCCGTCCAAGTTCCATTAACAAGCAACTGCCACCAACCTCCAATCGTTCCTACACCCACTCCGTGAGCAGCTTCGTGCATGATAGTACCTGTCTTCTGATAGGCAGAATTTGGTCCTACACGCATACTGCCTCCATAACTACAATCAGCTGTAGGAGTGCCTGCACCATACGAAACACTCAAGTTTACTCCCTGAATATTCATCAAGTCGTTCCATATCTTTGTACCGTTCTTCAAGGCATAGCTGATGCGGTCGTTCTCTTCCGTGCTTCCACCGTTGTTATACCAATAAGTCATCGTTCCCTTTGGAATGGTAATAATCTTCAGCTCATCGCCGTATGCCACCTGATAGCCTTCTGTGAGGACATAAGGACGGGCATAATACACAGTTGCAGGAGTCAAGTTCTCCATCACATAGATCAATCCGTTGTTCGAAAGGGTGCGGGTCGATTTCCCATCCACGATAGTTGGACGATGGGATGTACTGTAGCAGAAACCTGCCTGTTTCAGTTTTGCACCATTCAGTTTATATGTAAATCGTCCGAATGCCATTGTGGCACCACGCGCATAACGCTTGTCTGTCGTCAAGGTAGGTACAGCACCTGTAGGCGATTGAATCAGGAACAGCATCTTGGCATCCTCCAGACGGTCGATTGCTGCGTACAATTCATCGTTTTTGTTCGTTTCACTTTTGTAGGTCGCACGTGCTGCTTCGATGGCGGTGCTGTAATCGTCCGAACCAGGTGCGCTTCCGTCGCCCAGCGTTGTTACGGCCTCGTTGATAGCAGCTCCTAATGCTGCGTAAGCCTCGACCGACCGTCGTGCTTCTTCTGTGATAAGACGAAGTTGGGTAGACACGTTGGTGATTTCACTGATGCGCTTGAATTCTTTTACCTCCCATGCTGCATCAAGGTAAATCGCCAGCGCATTCTTTATACTACAGTGCATTTTCAAGTTGAGGTATTGCCCACCATTATCCATATAGCGTTGCAGGGCGTTGTATAAGTCCTCATCCGTACCGCCAATGTAGTACAAACGGAAGTTGTCACATGCCAGCCAGTTGCCCGTAGCTCCCTCTGCAACGAATCCTATCTCGACATCGTTTTCGATGTTGGTGAATGTCAGCGTGTATTGCTTGCGGGTAGTCACCCTCTGGCTGTCGATATTCGCCACAATCCATGCACCGTTCTGTGCTCTCGACGGAGTATCTTCCTGAATGTTCTGGGCAGCTGCTTTCAGTTGATACTTACCCACAGGCAGGTCCTTTAGTGTCTGAACCACACTTCCGTCACCCACCTTGCTACCTTTGCTCACCCAACGTTCCAAGTAAGTGCTACCAGCCTTGATAGAGAATACTGAATTGCCTTGCGTACCCATACCATTCACTGCCCAACCTTCTGTGGCGTCCTCGAAACTCGGGTTGGTGATAAGGTTGGTCCAGTCGAGCGGATTCGTCTCAGAAGCGTTTGCTTTGCGATAAATATCCATCTCGACATCCAGACCTGAGATTGACTCAGCGATAGATTGGCTAGTGCTCGATTCATTATCGTAAACAGCCTTTGCTTCATTCATCACTGTTTTCAGCCATTCTGCTTCCTTGCCCGACCCGTCGCCATACAGTTGCTCAGCCTCTGCAATCTTGGATTTCAGCTGTTCGCGCAAGGCATCGATGCTCACACCTTTATAGATGATTACGAACCCCTGCCAGTTGAGCCATTGCGAACCGCTCTTCATCGCTACCTCAAGCGTCACTTCTTCAAAACCGTCCGACATCACATCGCGTGCCCATGCAACAGCACCTCCATGAGCCAGCGCCTGTCCGCAAGACTTCATGCCATCGGGTTGGAAGTAGTTTGGTCCTTTCTTCCAGTTATTATCTGTTGCATTTGTCACCCCGAAGTCTATGGTGCTCATCAGTGGAACGGTTGTCTTCACGGTGTTCAAAGCCGTTACGGTGAAGGTCGGAGCAGCATCGCTACCGTCTTGACGATACAAGCTGTGGAACCCTATGTCATAAGTACCGATTGGAAGTTCAACAGGTTGGATGAGCGAGGTGACAGCATGATAGCGTTCGAACTCTGCCCAACTGAAAGCAGGGCTCCCTTTGTCCCATCCATCGGTTGATCCACTACCCACCATGTCGGCATTCTGGGGCATGAACGACACATCGAGAGGTGTCGTGATGTCGGCATAGACCACCCCGAACAGATTGCGGGCAGCCTTCTGCAAACGCTCCGTCGTAACATCCAACGCAGAGTACTCCTTGTAGGCACTTTGCAATGCATCTTTATAGGATTCAGTCTTCCCCGCATCCGCCAACACCTTATAGATATTATACAGCTGGCGCTTTGCCTTATACAGCGCATAGTCGCCATTCGTCACCGAAGTCTCCTTGATGAAAGCCCAGTGAGTCATGCCCTGTCCGTCTTTCAGCGTAAGCGGACCGCCATAGGTCCAAGCCACATCAAGCGGAGCCTCCAACGAGGTGTTCTGCAGTGTATATACCCGACTGCCCTCAGCAGTCTCGGTGAAGGCGAACTTCGCATTGGTAGTACGGTTCACCACCACATTGTTCGCAGTCGCATTCACACACGATATATAGTACGAAGCGTTGTTTGCCATGCGGAATCTTACCGTTCCGTCAGTACCTACAGATGCCGTACAGCGGTGAGGGGTTGATTCCTTCGTGTCCCCATTCGTTAGACGTGTAGCACATGCCTGCACGTTACTTGTCATACCATTCACTACGAAAGCATCGGCATCTACATTCAGCAGATAGCCCACCGTCGCAGACTTCACCGTACTAAGGTCTTCAGCTGGAACTTCAGGAGCAGTCCACACTTGAGCATGCATCGTAGCGAACAACGCAACAGCAAAAACAGTCAAGAAGATAATTCGTTTACTCATATAGCATAAGTTATTAGTTAGTTGCCCACAAAGTTACAAAATAATTGACAGTTGACAGTTGATAGTTGATAATTATTTTACTATTTTCTTCATTTTTGGACTTTGAACTTTGAACTTTCACCTCTTTTTCGTAACTTTGCACACACGATAACCAGTAAAACAGAGATAAAAAGGTAGAAAACAGAAGTTCAGAAAAGAATGAGGCGAGTTTTGAGGAGAAATATAAGGAAAAGAGTCAGCACAACGTTAGCATTTATCGTCGTGTTAATAACAGTTTGCAGCTGCCATGGTGAAAACGAGGCAGGCACAACAGTGATGAACAGCGAAACAGCTGTGAAATCACCAATCACACCAGTTGAGCGCATGATTCTGGACGTTCAACAGCAGAACAACTTCGATCGTGAGATATTCCTCATTGACAGTTTGGAACGAACAGGCGACCTTTCGGAGATGAAAGCAAACTATTGGCGTAGCAACACCTATATCTCCATGTCACAATATCGTACAACAGAATTCTATCTGCGCAAAGTGATCGATGCAGACATCCAAAACGATGATGATTTCAACACCTTTTGCCGTGCAGCAACCAGTCTCACCACGATGCTCTTGTACAAGAACGACTATGAAGGAGTGCTGAATGTGTCATCGAAAGTGGTCGAGAAGATTGAATCCCACAAGGATACCAACAAACGCACCATCATCATACTACTCAACAACATCGCAAACAGTCAACTCAACCTCGGACACATGGACGAAGCACGTCGGACCTATGAACGTACCTTCAATTATCTGCAGCAGGAAGCTTCCGACAATCCCTCTGAAATGACCTATCGCGCATTTGTGGACTATGCAAATGCATTCGCCATCCAAAACAACGAACAAAACAACTTCAGCGAAGGATTGAAATGGGCAGAGCGAACCGATTCGTTACTGAAAGTTTATCAGCAACAGCCCGAAGCAGACCCCTCACTGATTGATGAGCTATTAGGCGGTATCTTGCTCAACCAAGCCATAGCCCACGAGGGACTTGGCAACAATGAAGCGGCAGCTGCAGAATATAAGCAGTTCTGCAAAACCAAGTACGGGCATAATGCCAATGGACGTTTCGAGGCTGTCCGCTACCTGCTCTCGGCGGGAAAATATGCTGAAGCAGCAGACGAATTAGTCAATCTCGACCATTGGATGGAGCTTCGTGGCGAGGAATGGGACCTCGACAACATCCGCAAATACCTTACCAACAAATACTACGCCAACCTAAAGGCTGGGCGCAACGACTCTGCCCTCGCAGTAGCAACTCGCTTGTGCGAAGCCATCGATACAGCAGTCATCGAATGGGAACGCAATAACGCCTCAAACGAACTGGTCAACATCTACGACACCCAGCAGAAAGAAACCGAACTGGCAGAAAAAGACGCTCAGTTGTCCGAGCAAGGGTTTTGGGCGGTAGCAGCCGCACTCATCCTACTCACCGTGTTCTTCATCGTCTATGCCGTCTATCGGCGCATGGCAGCCAAGCGACTCAGCATCGCCAACAAACAACTTGAACGGCGTAACCAGCAACTGATTGTGGCTAACGCACGTGCCGAGGAGTCTGCACGCATGAAGGCAGACTTCATCCAACAAATATCCCACGAGATACGCACTCCACTCAACATCCTCAGCGGTTTTGCACAAATCATCACCTCGCCCGAGATGACGTTAGAGGAAAACGAGAAGACCGACATCAACAACGGCATCATAGAAAACACGAACCGCATCACGGGACTGGTCAATAAAATGTTGGAACTCAGCGAAGCTAACAGCCGTGCAGTCATTCCACGCATAGACACCGTAACCCCTCAGGAGATAGCAGAGAAAGCCATTCAGGAGTCTGGCATCATGGAGGCAAAACATATCCGGTTCGCCTTAAACAACCAAAGTGAGAAACAGATTACAACCCATCTCAAACAGGCCACACGAGCACTTGTGCTCCTGCTCGATAACGCACAGAAGTTCACCCATCCTGCCGAAGCAACCGTACAGACCAAAGGAGGAATCACCGGCAAGGAAGATGTCACCCTTAGCATACAAGACCAGACGGATGGAGTTGCCTTCATCATCGAAGACACAGGAATAGGCATCCCTCCCGAGGAAGCCGAACACATATTCGAGGAATTCGTACAACTCGACGAATACTACGACGGAACAGGCATCGGACTGACCGTAGCCCGCTCCATTGCACGCCGCCTGGGAGGAGACATCCGTCTCGACACCTCCTACACCCACGGAGCACGATTCATCCTGACACTATCCACCAAGTCTTAACCCCATAAAAACGGCTTTAACAGAGAAGGTAATCAAATCATCTTATTGATTTTCCACAAATACGATGTAGGAAAACCTATATTCCCTTCTACTCAATCTGCATTGTTGAGATAAAGCTCCGACTCCATGTCGATTTCAGGTGCTTTATAGCTCCACTTGACAGCTTTTTCCAGACTACACAAGTCAGAGCCGAATGCTGCCTCGTTCAGTACGAGCTGGCAGTTGCTGCGTAGCCAGTTGCCACTCATGTCCTCACGACTGACGATGATGCCGGCAGCTACCACGTTGCCGCCACGACCCAGGGCGAAGTTGAAGTGATCGGTGTCAAAAGCAAAGGTCGAGAAGTTCAGCTCGTTCTTTCGGTTCGAGCACGGAAAACCGCCCTGAACGTCCACTATCTCCGTTGTCATGGAAGCGTCGCTGTCGGCATTGACGGGGTCGAGCACGAGGCGGGCAAACTCCACCTCATACTTCCCGTAACGCTTCTGCACAGTAACGAACGTCAGCATGTCACCGCGTTGCAGCCCCCATGCAGTGACAAAGTCAGCATAGGTAGGTCCTGGTGAATTGACGTACGCCACACTGTTCCCTGCAGTATCGATGCCCACAGCCACCTCGGGCAGATGCCCCTCGGAAATGATGGCAGCAAAGGGGGTCCACTTCAAACTTTCAAGGGGTTCAAACTGGTAAAATTGGTCCAGTCCCTGACCTGTTACCAAAAGTGTTGACGCATGCTCACGAAGGTATTTCAAATTGACCTTCTTGAACTTGTTCATACATTCGAAGGCGTTGTCGCAGTCTTCGAACGACTGATTACAGATTTCCTTCAACTTGCTGTAGCTCTTATTTACAGCCTTAACTAGTACCCGATGCAGTGACTGATCCTCCGTCTTAGGATTCTTCGGTCGGGTGTTAGTACGTACGATGGTCTTTCCCAAACGCTGGTAGAAAGTCTTATTGCCAACTCTACCTACAGCGCCGTACATGTCTTCCGTCATTTCTGCCATAATGATTCTTATATTTATTCCATGTTCTACTCTACTTTAACTCTAATATATCTCTAATTATATAACTAGAGAAGAACTAGAGATGAATTAGAGAAGAACTAGAGATGAACTAGAGATATGATGTTGCAAAGGTAAGGTATTTATTTGAAATGACCAAATAAAATATGGAAAAAAATGTGGTGAGAGGATGACATTCCACTTACCACAACTTAAGACAGAGCTGTCGGGCTTTCACCCACCCAGGCATAACTATGCATGCCACCAAGGAAGAAGTTGACTCCAAAGTAGGTGATGATGACAGACAGGAAGGCAAGAATCATGTAGAGGTAGAAGATAGAATAGTTGAGAGTTGAGAGTTGAGAGTTGAGAGTTCTTGAACCATTCTTAGCTCTACAGCTCTTAGTTCTTAGCTCTATCCCTCCCGGTATGGAATAGATGAGGAGGGTGATAAGCGCCCATACCTCTTTCGGATCCCAGCCCCAATAGCGACCCCAACTCACATTCGCCCAAATGGCTCCGATGAATATGCCAGTTGCTAAAAGAAACAGCGCTGGATAGAGGAGCAGCATCACCTCTTGCGGACTGCCCTTCCGAGTGATGAACCATGCGATGCTTTGGAGTGTGATGAAGGCAAAGAGGGTGTACGACATCATGATGACACACACATGGATGCTCAGCAATGGAGACGAGAGCACTGGCATGAGGGGAGTTATCTGCGGATTGGACTGTCCCATCATCGCTACGAGCATCGTCAGACCTGCCATGATGAAGCCAAAGGAACGTATCTGTGTATGACGACGCCATAGGCAGAGCGTCAATAGCATGCTACACAACGACATGAACATCATGACCTCATAGCCATTAGCAAGCGGCAGATGACCCGACACAATGGTGCGTAAGCTGATAAAATAGAGTAGATAGCAGACTGTAGCAACAGCTAAAAGTAGGAAAGCTCTACTTAAGATACGATTAAGAGATTTACGATTTACGATTTCTATAGCTATAAAAGCAAGGATGCCTACTGTGAGCAACACCATCGCAAGGGGACGGATGTAGTTGGTTGTGTTGTACAATTGCTCTGCCTTGAATTCAAGGTCTGAGGGTAAATAATCGGGATCTACCGTTTTCTGCTGATACTTACGAATTTTAGCAATGGTTGCCGACAGTTCTTTATAATCGGTCTTTGCAGCCAACTCGCCCACATAGTCGAGCGAGTGCTTGATGAAGAACCACTGATCGTGAGGTAACGTATCTGGCAGGTTATCACTCTGCGAATACCACTTATCACCAGCCGGATAGATACGTGTCAGCTGACCACCAAACAGCATCAGCAACAGGTTCATCTTCTCGTCGGCTTCGTTGACAGCTCGGGCATCATCCACATCTGCTCCTGAGCGTATCTGCATCAATGTCTCATCGAGACGATAGGTTCCGTTGACGAAAAAATCATCGTAGCTCACATACTTCGCATCACTACCCAGCAACTCATGCACCTTATTTCCTTTCACCTTGATGAATGGTTGGTCGAGCCATGTAGTAGGAAAGAACATCCAACCCGTAAGTACCTGTTCTGAAGTGTAACCATGATAAGACGGACTACCATAAATCTTGGTTGTGAAATCAACAGCAACAGTTTGAAAAGGGCACACACGGCCATTATAATAGGCATATAGATTGCCGAACTCTGCTGCCACATCGGCAGGTAGCACTCGTGGTTCGGCTGCAACTGCAGTTAAAGACATCATCGACAACACAACAATAGCTACCGCTTTGCGCTTGATGCTCCTAACCAGCCGCTGATAGCCTTCGTTAGGAAGCAGGAGAAACAACAACATGCCTATAAACAACATTGCATAGCCTGTATTTGTAATGCCAATACCCCAAGGATCATGACTCACGGACAGGTATGTACCTTGAAGGTCTGGGTCGTAACCCGACTGATAGAAACGATAATGCTGGCACGAACCGATATTGTTCATCGACACCACAAGTTCGTCACTCGAAGAAGTCGATATGACAGAGACATAATCCATCGGTGACTGAGTACCTGGATAAGTCTTCAGTTGGAAATCCTTCAATGTAACAGTAAAAGGCAGATGCTCAATCAGTCCTGTCTCACGGTTTACAATCATATCGGTAGGTTCACCAACACGAAGATGCACAGACCCTTGTAAACCATAGAGATGAGTGACAAATGCCCCTACCAAGATAAACACAAATGAGCAATGAATCAGCATCATAGCAGGGCGCTTGTAAACCTTTCGCCGAATCAACACCACCATGCTTACCACACAGAGCAAAGCCCACAAAGCAATAAACCACCACGCACCATAAACGTTGGTAGCGACGAATGTGGTACCATACACTTTTTCAAGCACTGTAGCAGTGACCAGTACACCAATCACTGCTACGAGTATTGTAAATGCTAATTTCTTCACACTCTTTAGACCGTCGAAATGGTCCTTAGTTTAAATTGCATCGATAAACTTAACAACCGCATCACGATCTGCCTTCGAGAGTTTGCGGAAGTTTTCAGTAGCCCGACGGGCATCTGACTCTTTCGATCCA
This sequence comes from uncultured Bacteroidales bacterium, assembly GCA_902785075.1. Classification (GTDB taxonomy): domain Bacteria; phylum Bacteroidota; class Bacteroidia; order Bacteroidales; family Bacteroidaceae; genus Colivivens. Next base: position 71,768 of record CACZXN010000016.1, read on the forward strand.
TGCCACATGATTGCCTCTATGACATTACGGGCACGGCAGTCGTGCAAACGGTCCTCAGCACCGGTACACATCTTGCTCAAACCTCTACCCCATAACGGAGTTGTACGGCACCAACCTGTGCGGATATCGTTCTTCATGAACAAACGATGTTGTACAAAATCGGTATAAGGCCAAATCTTCTGATGTGGATAGCGAGGCATGTCTTCATTACCGAACATGCCATTCGGATCTTGAATCTCATCATCACCAGTCATCCATGAAGGTCTGTGACAAGTAGCACATCCTATCTCTGTAAACAACTGCTTTCCACGCTGTACCTCCGGTTTGTCAAGGTCGCGAGCTGCAGGAACAGCCAAACCACGATGCCAAACCATGAAGGCTTTATAATCGCCGTCGCTCATCTCTGCATTGAGGGTATTACTCGTTAAATAGTTGTAGATATCTTTCTCCACGTCACCAGTCTTATTCTCTTGTGGGAAATATTTATAGAAATCACGCTGCACATCGGGATCTTTCGATGATGTCTCAGCATAATAAGAAAGCGTCTGTGCCTTTGCGTTGAAGTTAAGGTCAAGATAATGATAGCGTCGATCCGAACGTGTCACATTGGTAATGTTCCAGATAGCGTTCGCTCCTGCTGCATCAAGGATAGGGCCACGTGTCATCGCATACGTATAACGACGCACATATTTGGTACCTGTCAAGCCGCTATAATAGCTCACCCACTCGTTATTCGCCTGATTCCAATAAGCAGGATTCAATGCATCGGTCTTACCTATAGAATTGAAATACTGGCTCTGACGCACCCACTCGTTCGTAATAGCACTGTCGGGAATCGCATCTGTCAAACCTGTTCCATAGATACCTATCGTTGATTCCAACCGAACACCTACGTCCTCAATCGGAATCTCTACATTCTGCCCACCTCGAGCTGCGATAATCGGAGCATAGAAAGCCGACTGAGGAATTGTGACCTCTGGATAAATCAGCTCGTAGGTCTCGCCATCAGGGAATTGATTCCCCCACTCATCTGTATATTGGCGCCAATCAATCGAAATCTGCTTTTCATCAATCGGAGCCTTAAAGGGAGCTACAGCACCTGTCTGGGGCATACCAGCCACAGAACGGATGTAGGCATTTGTTGTCTTATCATAAATGACCAACAGATAGCCGTTTCCCATCGTTGACTCACGATATTCATTCTGACGTTTTCCGTGACCGTATGAAGGATGACAATATAAGCATCCTTTACGTACATAAACAGGACCAAGACCATAGAAAGCAGAACCCTCCGTCTGATTGAAGTCGCGCTCAAACAGGGTTTCACCTTTCTTAAAGAAATAGGAGAATGTTGCATTGTCGCATGCTGGTGTAGGTTGCTCATAAGCATTCGACGTAGCATTGAAAACGGTTCCCAATTTACCTCCCGAGTAGTACTCTTCGCCCAATTCCTTAACAGGAGGATTGGGTGTCTCTGTGTTGACACTATCCTCATGACATGCAACCATCAGCATGCCGAGTGAAAACAGAGTGATGTAGAATGATAGATTACGCATAATGTTATTGATTTTTGTGATAATTTCAATTGATACTTTATAGTTGGTTGAAGCACCGAGTGACATCACGTCACTTGGTGCTCACTGAGTTAGATATATTTATATGGCTTATTTTATTTACAGACATTCGTTTTCAGGACTCCTGAAGTTTCTTCTTTAAAGCATCGACAGCATCATCCAGAGCCTCCAACGCTTCGATTGCCTCACCCGCAGATTTGTCCTGATAGTTCAAGACAAATGGACGGCGCATGCTGCTCACCTTATTAAGAGCAACATCGAATGCAACTTTCACATCTGCAGCTTCTTTAACGTAATGGCTCATCGCGTATGCCATCAACGAAGTTGCCGTATATGAGGCTTCCTTATCTGCTCCTCCATTGATTGCGAAAGCACAAGAGAGCACATTGTCGTAGAAGTCTTGGATAGAATTGTAAGCATGTGGCGACTCAATGTAGTTTTTGTCTTCACCTGTATAAGGATGACCAATCTTTGAATGTGCCACCTCATCAAGGATATCCTGGCAACCTTCGAGAATCTGAACAGATGCCAAAGTGACGGTTGAATAAGTCGAGCCTGCCTTACCTGCATTGATGAAGTTCTCACCATAGTCTCTTGATTCAAACTCAGCTTCCTCAAGCAGTTGGGCTTGTTCAGCACTTACCTCACCACCCCACGCAGATACGAGTTTGATAGAAGCAAGATAAAGGTCTTCTGCTGCTATCTGACAGAACCATGCTTCATTATCTGTGATATCTGCTATCTTTCGAGGCTGACCTTCACGGAACAACAGATACTCAACTGCATGGAAACCCGTCAAACTCTGACCGGTTGCAATTGCTTCTGATACGATTGCCTGAGCATCTTCATCCTCTGCAAGGTCAGGATAGCGCGAGATATAATTGTCAAATGCAGCACGATCGAACGGCCATGTATCAGTATGTGGGTCGATTCCGAAATCAGTTGCTGGACCATAAAGGAACGACTCCGACTGCTCCCAACTCTTACGAGCGATTTTCCACAAATCACATGCCTTATTCACATCCGCCTGAGTTTCCATTTTACCAATAGCCTCAACCAATTGCTTGTTGGCATTCATCAAGTTGGTATAGATAGGCAGGATGGTTTTATTCACCATGTCTTTGTTTGTTGTCGCAAGGAACGATTCCTTTGCTTCAAGCTCATTCCCTTCTTTGTTGTCATCTTTGTCATCACTACAAGCTGTGAAGGCAAATGTTGCTGCAGTCAATACTGCAATGCTGAGTAGTACTTTCATCTTCATGTTTCTTTGTTTTTTTTATTGTTGATAATTAATTAAATCTTGCTTATAGGGCCTATGGGGCTTATGAGACTTATGAGACCTATGGGACTTATGAGGCCCATTCGCTCCTTCATCTCACAAGAACCACCCACAATAGGCCACACCTATCGACACACTCGGTTCGTTGTTATAGTTGCTCTTGAGGAAACGTTCGCTCCATTCGCCTTTTACGACTACCTCTTTGACTGGATAATAGTTCACTCCAAACGCCAGACGTGTATTGTCGCACCATCCGTAGGCAGACTTCTGACGTCCTGCAGCATAAGAGTTATACTTCTCGAAGCGTCCGAACAAATAGAGTTTCTGCTTGTCTTTCAATCGTTCAAACTGTGAAAACACATCATACCCAGCCTCCAATCCAACAGCAAAAGCATTCTTGGCGACAGGTTGATGTTTTGATGGGCTACCATCCTGCCCCGAATGGGTTGGGAAGTTTTTGTTGAAGGTTGTTATTGCTGCATGATCGCTTAGATAAGCATAGTCGGCATTTCCTCTCACCACCCAGTTCCAACGATCGAGCATGAAGTCGAACGAAGCTATCGCAAGATTGCCTTTCACCTTATTATATGTAGTACCTATCGAACGAAGCGTGTTCTTGAAGGTGCTACCATAATAACCGCTTACACTCAATCGCAACCCTTTCACTGAGTAATTGTCTATACGCAAGGAGGCTGCATAATTGTTAGCGATCTTAAACTCATAAGGACTGGTTGCTCCATAATGGACAAAACTCTGGCTACCGAAACGTTCCGAGTCAAGTCCAGAAAGGAACTGCACTTCATAACGCCAATCACTCACACGTCCCCACAAAGAAATACCCACCTGATGCCAGGTACATGGGAAAAGAGTATTCTCTCCTTCAGGACGATAGCAGGTAAAGAACTCGGTCGGCATGTGGTATTTGTTCGTAGCTCCTACGGGAACCACGATTTCTCCCATCTTGATATTGAACTCGCCTTGCCCGAATCGTTTGTTTATCCAAAACTGCTCCAATGCTACTTCACCACCCTTTTCTGTCTCTGCCTCATATTCGCCAGCTTCGTCTGCATCCATTTCTACTGCCGATTCCGTTCCTCCGTGTTCAAACTCTATCTCGCTACCCATTGTCCATCCGTGACCAAAATCGTAACCGATATTCAATGTGACATGGGGAAGGTCGAATCGTCCGTGACTCGGATCGTTTTTATGGTCGTCTGCACGTGTGTACCTATATATATTATCGCTATAGAAATTACGCGTCATCACAGCTTCACCATAGCCTCCAAGCGAAAGACGGGAAGCCTTCTCTGAAGAAGACGATTGAGCGGATGCACTTGTCGAAGTAATCATCAAGGCAAGCGCAAACGCTCCTGTTTGAAGAAATCTTTTACAATCCATTACCTTTTGAAATTTTTTGCAAAGTTACGGCAAAAACGAAGAAGCGACAATACTCAAAAATGAGTAAAGCCGCTTCCAGCATATTCTGACGCGTTGTGATTAGAGTTTGATTTCTTCCAATTTAACTAGTTTATTTACTACACAGAAGATTGCAATACCAGCCGCAGAATGTATGTTCAACTTTCGTGCGATATTGCGACGATGAGTAGTAACTGTATTGAAACTGATGTGAAGCTGGTCAGCAATTTCCTTGTTCGACAGTCCTTTGGCTACACACACAGCAATTGCTTGTTCACGGTCGGACAGCATCTTCGATACATTATCGGTCATCGCATCCTTACCGCCTTTATCGGTCTGTTTGTGCTGACTCATACGTCTCCGCTCCAGCTTGCGCACCAAAGGCAACAGCATCTCGTCTTCAATCTGGCAGTGAATACGAATATCTTCTTCTATACGGTATAGGTTGTAAACCACATCGTTCAACTCCTCGTTGATTCCTTCCTGCGGATAGTACTGAAGGAACATCTGTATCAATTCATGAAGGTTGGCTACGAAATCCTCATTATGACGGTGTGTAACCTGTTTTTCCTCTTCCACATACGAGCCGTTCATCAGACTTTCTGCATAGGCAAACACCTCTTGTTCCTCTTGTGCTACATGCGTCTGAACCTCTGCTACATACATATCGAAATACTTCACAAGCAGGAATGCTACCTCGTTTTGAAGCGAACAATCCATCGCAGTGAAGAGTGTCTTTCGCATCCGTGGAAGCTGATACTCCATTAGGTACGCATGTGTTCGTTTCAGGTACTCCAGCAACGAACCCATATTGACCAGTTCGAGCGACACTTTCTTCGAAGAAGCGCTCAAAATATACACCACCTGATTGATGACAGCAAGAAACGTATGCACATCTACTCCATGCATATGACAAACCTCACTTACACTCTTGTCCGCATAGCCCATTGTGATATTGAAACGAGCTACAACCTGCATCAGTCGATAGTCGCATTCCATAATCTGGAAAAACCTGTCAGTTGGTTTAAATTCCTCTGTAGCCATATTTCTTTTTTGTTTTGCGATGCTGTTGAATTGTATTTCGAGTGCAAAGTTACGACTTTTTTATGAATTATGCAACCCCATTTATAGGTATATTTCAAGCAGAAAGGTGTGGTTCGCAATTGAGAGCCACACCTTATTATTATATGATAGAGCGTTTGCTTACTTCACAACGACTTTCTGAATCGTTCCGTTGTTGTACTTCACAACATAAACACCCTTCGTATTCTGGAGCACACCTGCTGGCAACTCAGCACCGCTTACACTGTAAACAGTCTTGACTGCTGCTGCCTTCGTGTCCTTCTCCTGCAGTTCTATGCCCTTGATGGCTGTGGCTGTAGGATCAACGAGCATGATGCTGCGGAACTCTTCAATCTGATCCATCGTGATGCCTACTTCCTTTGTCCAATAAGTGTCGAACTTGTCGCGGAGGGTTGCTCCATCGTAAGTCTTGATTTTCTCGATAAGTTTCTGGTGGTCACCATCTGCATATCCGCTCTTTGGACGGAGACCTGCGAATGAGAGTGATGTCAACTCATACTCGAGGTTCATCTGCTCCTGAGTAAGACCAAGAAGTCCTTCGAGCAATACAGATACGAGACCTGTACGGTCAGCGCCCCATACACAGTGGTAGTAAACAGCCTTACCTTCCTTGATGTGGTTGAGGATGAATGGGAACCACTGCTTGTAGCGAGCCTTTGAGTCAGCATTGGTGAGGTGCTCGAGCTTACAGTCGTAACCGCCTTTCTTGAAGAAGTAGTCAGTTGATGGGAAGCCGAATGCACACTTACCAACTGCACCTGGACCGCTATCATAGTTTTCATCCTTACGCAAGTCGATTTCTGCACCTACACCCAGGTCGATAAGCGTCTGACGGTCTTCTGCTACTGATGGGTGGAGACCATTTGCTTCACCACCACGATAAATCAATCCGTAACGAACAATCTTGCCGTCCTGAACTGGCCAACCACCGATATCACGAATGTTGTTGATACTTGGAGCGTAAATCATACGAACAGGACCTTCTACATTGAAGCTTCCCTTTGTCAACACTTCGCTTCCTGCCTCAACTTGGAAGTAATAAGTGTTGCCAGGGATGAGGTTTGGCATGTATGCCATATCTGAACCGTCGAGTACCAAGCGGCTCTGAGCATCGCTAAGGTCGCTCTCCAAACCAAACTTCACAACTGCGTCCTTCACCTTATCGGCAGGAACAGGCACACCAATGTTGTGAGGAATATCGAGACGTGGAGGAGCTGGCTTGAAGTAGTTGCCGATTACGGATGGAGTCTCTGGCTCTGGATACTTCGTGTTCTCCAAGAATGTACGAGCACGATAGTTCTCTAGGTTAGCTGTGAATTCCATGTTTGTAGGATCGACAAATTCAAACTGTGTGAACTGTGATGCATCGTATTCCTTCTCGTCAAAGCTGAGCATCTTCCAAGTGAATGTTCCAGGTACGCGGTAGAAGAGTCCACCGTCCCACATCACAGGAATCTGGTCGGGCTGACCAGCTGCGATATAAACCTTTTCGTCAACTTTGATTTCATCTACGTTCTTATCTGTTACTACATAGCAAGGAACGTTTGCGCTGATGTGGTCAACAGGTACCAACACAGCCTTCTGGTTTGCTGCATCGAGCGAACCGATTGCATAGACAGCCTTGAATGCAGAAGCTGGGAGTTCGCAAGGAACAGCCAGAGGGGTCAACTCGCCTGCCTTGAAGCTCTTCTTCAGTACCACACCTGCGTAGGTATCGTTGTCAAGATCTGTATCCTCTGCAACTGTTACAGGAGCAGGAGTTCCGTAGTAGAGACGGAAGTTGTCAACTACAACCCAATCATCAGCTGGAGCACCTGTCAGCAAGCTGACACCTATAAGCAGATTTCCATCCTCTGCATGTGTAGCAGTATATTCGTTCCAATAGTGTCCGTGGTCGATTGCCTGCTTAGCAATGTCTGGAGTCTTGATGGCATTCGAACGGTTGTTCTTGTCGATATAATGGCTGTGAGGATAGCCAAGACCGCTTACGACTGCATATACGTCAGCCGACTTCTCGTGCTTACCCTTCAGCATGTAACATCCGTCAGCAAAGATGCTCTTCAATGGAGATATGGTCTTGTAGTCGTCGATGAAGATACCTGCCTTCACAACATCCTTGCCACGCTCGTAGTTAGCCAGCGCTTGCTTCCATTCGCCATTACGATAGAAGCCCTGTACCTTCACGGTGTATTCACCTGCAGGCATATCCTTGATGGTCTGGTACATGCGGGCAGCTGTCTTCTGGTTGAAGCACTCTACGAGACCGTTTGCCAGTTTAAAGTAGCTGCTTGGAGTTGTCCAGCCTGAAATCTTATCCAAGTTAGGATTCTTCAGGAAGCCTGTGATGTCATACTGCCCTTCCTTAGCAGGAACGGTCTTCATCAGTTTGAAGAGTTCGTTGCGCAACGTAACCTTAGCTGCAGCCACATCATCATCCGACATTGAGCCTTCTGCCAATTGCTGCTTGAATTCATTCAGCACCTTGTAGTAAGAACTTGGGTCGGACGACTGGTCAGCATACTGGTTATAGAGGTCGAACTGCTCTGCTGCTGCCTCAGATGCTTTGTAGTAACGAGTGAGGGTTACATTGGCAAACGTAAACCAATTGAGGTCGTAGTCGCTGCCTGAATTGTTGTAAGAAGGAACTGCATATTTCAGTGTCAGCTTACCATCCTTCACACATGCCCATACAGTGGTCGTGTACTTAGGATTGGTGGTGAAGTTTTCGAAGTCGCCACGAGAGTAAGGCAATGTGGAACTTGTACGGATCTTCGACCACTCAACAGCCTGCACCTGATTATCATTTGCAGCAAAATAAGCGTTGCAGATGCTGAAGCCTGCACCAGCAAGATCTGTAAGATATTCACGCTTCGAAGAACGGAATGTATTCTGGATGGTAGCCTTGTAGATACCGTTTGGCACTTCTATCGACTGCGAAATCTCCATCGCTGTACTCTGATAGAGTGTCATTGGGTACTGTGACTTATAGGCAATGTTCTGATTACCAGCCAACACATTCACTGTCCAACCATCTTGACTTGTAGCCAATGTTGGATTGCTCACAAGACTTGTAGCATCTTCCTGTGTATAGGCAGTGAGTGCTTCTGTGAACAAAGCCACCTTGTCGCCCTCAGCAGCCAATGTGATACCAGCTGCTTTAGCTACAGCCTCAATCTGTGCCACTTCAGCCTCAGCTACGATTGCATCGCGCTCTGCCTGAGTCAGCAACTGCCATCCACGATTGAAGCTCGATGACGTTAGATCAGTCGAAACACCAAGGGTGTTGTCGTTTCCTTCGATACCAAGAAATGTACCATCCTTCAATTCAACTGTGTAAATGCCCTTATCACCATCAGCTTTGATGGTTGCATACGCAGCACTCGTCTGGTCACCCTTCACAGCAGTACCGCTCTGAGCAACATAACGGCCGTTGTCGAGGAACATCATTGAATAAGTGCCATCAGTACTTCCTTTCTTGATTTCTACAGGAATACCAAATCGGTCGATAGTAGCATTACCATTTGCCGCACGGCTCAGGAATGCCTTGTAAGTGTTGTAGAGATAATACTTGCCTTCGGGCTGAGCCGTTACTTGCAAGCAAACCATTACCATCAATGAGGCAATGAACCATTTGATTGTCTGTTTCATTCTTTCGGTAGTTTAATTATAATTGTTAATAATGTTACTTGTAAAATGCATTTAATTAGGTTCTCCTATCTACTAAGCTCATAAGCTACTAAGCTCTTAAGCATAAATTTCACAGCAAAGATACGAATAAATTTGCAACTTGACATCTTTTCTTGAAGTTAAGTTGCAAAAATATAGGTAGGAAAGCTCCATTTTACGTCTATTTATACTTTTTCAAAGACGAAATCACTTAGAAGCGATAGCCTAAGCGGAACTCGATATTTGCCCAACGAGCATCGACAGGAAGAGGAGACGCACCTGTGTAATAACCAAAATCTTGTTGGTAATTGAAGCTAAGCGTATAGCGGTCGTAAACAAAATACGCCCCAACATGCCAACCAAATAATATACGGTCGAAATCATATGAATCCTTTCCGTCAAACCAATCGTAAGTCGTTCCGCCGTATTTAGTTTTCCCAAGTGCATAAAAAGATGTATTGAGTCCTGCAAATGGTTCTATGGCAAATTTGCTGGAAGAGGGGCGAATTTCACACAACAGGCTGGCTGGCACAAAGAACTTAACGAATTGGTCTTTCCCATAAACATTCAAATAAGGGTCTGTTCCCTCAGACCACCCGTACATACCTTGAATACCATAAACAACAGCCAAAGGTTTGGTAATCGGCCTGATGAAATTAAATCCCACTTCCACTCCATTACCATAACCCGTTACTTTTGTTGTTTGAAATCCAGAAATACCAAAAGAGTGTACCTTACAATAGTCCATCACACGAGAATAGCCCACATACACCTCTTTGGTCGTCTGAGCAGCTGAGCTCAAAGTCATCAGCAGCACTATAGCAATTATAAAAAAACGTTTCATAAGTATCGTTATTAATTATTTGCCGCAAAGATATAGCATTTTCAGCTAACCACCAAATTATTAGTGTTAAAAAAGGAGTTCTTGACGGAAATCAGCCCTTTAATCCATCATTGTCAGTTTATTGAACACTAAGTGCACACCTTATTATTTATTATACATCGTTTTTTTTATAACCCCTTGGGCTTTTTTTTGTTTCTCCTAAAGGAATTTTCTGTTGCAGGTCGTGCAACCTATGTTGCAGGTCGTGCAACGTACGTTGCACGACCTGCAACAGAAATTACCCCTAAGGGAAAAAACATTTTCCCCTAGGGGCTGCAAAAAAAGAGTACTGGCTTCACGATTCCGATGTAAGTAGTGAGTTTCCCATAACCACTAATGATGAATGACCCACTATTAACGCCCATTTCTTAACAACAAACGCACAAAACAGCGTGAAAACAAACATTTTTCCATCAATTATTGCACTTTTCTTGCAAATTGTTTGGTCAAATCGATTATTAGCAATAATTTTGCAGCGTCAAAACAGAAAGACGATAGTATGAATAGATTCTTTGCTGCATATTATTACTTCTACTTTTACTTTCAGAACAAGTAAGAGCGGGCAATCGTATGTGCAAAGATAGATTGAAAATGAATCATTGAAACAGTAAAGATAACAAATACGGTCCCGCTCCTAAAGAGTGGGACTTTTTTATGAACAGAGAGATGAAAAGAGTTGCTATACAAGGAGAGATAGGGTCGTTCCACGATATTGCGGCCCATCAGTATTTCGCAGGCGAACAGCTGCAGCTCATCTGCTGCCAAACCTTCGAACAGGTGTATGAGGCTATTGAGCAAGACCCTACGGTCATCGGAATGGCTGCTATCGAGAACACGATTGCGGGTTCGCTGCTACACAATTACGAACTGCTGCGCGACTCAGGCACTACGGTAGTAGGCGAACACAAGTTGCACATCACTCACTGCATCTGCTGCTTGCCTGACGACTCGTGGGAAACCATTACTGAGGTACATTCGCATCCTGTGGCACTAATGCAGACGCGTAACTATCTGGCTCAGCATCCTAAGTTGCGTGTAGTAGAGGCCGACGATACTGCTGGAGCTGCTAAGATGATAGCAGAGGGACAGCATCGAGGTTGGGCAGCCATCTGTCATGCAGACGCAGCTCGTCTGTATGGTCTGAAAGTGCTGGAGGACGGCATCGAGGACAACAAGCACAACTTCACCCGATTCCTCGTATGCTCTACTCCTCAGAAGGCAGACTTGCTGCGACCGCTGGTCGAAGCAAACAAGTCGAGCATCGTATTCGCCCTTCCTCACGAGGAAGGTAGCCTCTCAGCCGTACTCGCTATCTTGTCGTTCTACAAAATCAACCTGACGAAGATACAATCGCTTCCTATCATCGGCCGCGAATGGGAATACCTGTTCTATGTGGATGTGACCTACAGCGACCTCACTCGCTATCGTCAGGCCATCGATGCCATCATTCCCCTCACGCGCGACCTGAAGATTTTAGGTGAATACAAGAAGATTTAGAACTTCATTTCTTCAATCCTTCACTTTTTGAACTTATCAATTTTAACAAAATATGGACTTCAAACCAGCAGACAGAATAAGTGCGGTAAGCGAATACTACTTTAGCCGCAAACTGAAGGAAGTGGCGAAACTCAACGCCGAAGGAAAGGACATCATCAGCCTTGCTATCGGTAGTCCTGATATGCCCCCTTCAGAAGCCACAATACAAACACTATGCGATAATGCAAAGAAAGCCGATGCACACGGCTACCAACCCACTGTGGGTATTCCAGAACTGAGAAAAGCGATGGCTCAGTTCTACAAGCGTTGGTACGGAGTAGAACTCGATCCAGCAACAGAAATCCAACCGCTTATCGGCAGCAAGGAGGGAATCCTACATGTTACCCTCGCACTCTGCAACCCAGGCGACAAGGTGCTGGTTCCCAATCCTGGCTACCCCACCTATACTGCGCTAAGCAAGATTCTGGGACAGCAGATTGTAAACTACGACCTGCGTGAGGATAATGGGTGGCATCCCGACTTCGCCCAACTGGAACAGATGGATCTGGAGGGAGTAAAGCTCATGTGGACCAACTACCCTAATATGCCGACTGGCGGACGGGCTACTCGTGAGCTATACGAGCAACTGGTGGACTTCGCCCGCAGACACCATATTATTATTGTGAACGACAATCCCTATTCGTTCATCCTCAACCGCGATGAGCACCTCAGCATCCTGCAAGTGCCTGGAGCAAAGGAGTGTTGCATCGAGTTCAACTCGATGTCGAAGAGCCACAACATGCCTGGATGGCGTGTAGGACTGCTTGCAACAAATGCGCAGTTCGTTCAATGGATTCTGCGTATCAAGTCGAACATCGACTCAGGAACCTTCCGTCCTCTCCAACTCGCTGCAGCACAGGCATACGAGAACTCGGACGATTGGCACACACAGGCGAACGTAGCCACCTACGCCTCTCGTCGCAAGATTGCAGAAGCCATCATGACGGAACTCGGTTGCAGCTTCGACCCCACACAGCAGGGTATGTTCCTTTGGGGAAAGATTCCCGACAGCATCGCAAATGTGGAGGATCTCACAGAGCGTGTACTACACGAGGCACGAGTGTTCATCACCCCAGGCTTCATCTTCGGCTCGAATGGCGAACGCTACATCCGTATCAGTCTCTGCGCCAAAGATGAGAAAATGCAGGAAGCACTAAAGAGGATCAAGGAGACCCTCCCCCTGGCCCCCTCCCTTTAGGGCGGGGAGTAGTCACCAAAGCATAATCAATAAATACAAATAATATTAGTAGAATCCTCCCCACAAACATTCTACTCTCCCCCTAGAGGGGGAGCGGGGAGGGGGTCTTTATGGAACTTTTACCACTCAATTTTCCCAGCGACAATCCGCGCCCATTCGTCATCGCAGGTCCATGTTCTGCAGAGACGGAGGAGCAAGTGATGAAAACAGCCAAAAGTCTGGCTAAGAAAGGATGCCACATGTTCCGTGCAGGAGTGTGGAAACCACGTACCAAACCAGGTGGATTCGAAGGAAACGGCGAGATTGCCCTCCCTTGGATGAAACAAGTGAAAGACGAGACAGGCATGCTGGTTGCTACAGAAGTAGCGACTCCTGAGCATGTAGAACTGGCGCTGAAATACGGGATCGACATCTTGTGGATTGGTGCTCGAACCACAGCCAACCCATTTGCCGTACAGGCACTTGCTGATGCATTGCAAGGGGTGGACAATCCTGTCCTCGTGAAGAACCCTGTAAATCCCGACCTCGAACTGTGGATTGGTGCACTCGAACGTATCAACAACGCAGGTGTGAAGCGAATGGGAGCCATTCATCGAGGATTCTCGAGCTACGATAAGAAAATCTATCGAAACCTGCCTATGTGGCAAATTCCTATCGAACTACATCGTCGCATTCCCAACATACCGATCTGCTGCGATCCAAGCCACATCGGAGGACGTCGCGACTTGATTGCACCACTCTGTCAGCAAGCGCTCGACCTGGGTATGGATGGTCTGATTGTTGAGAGTCATTGCAACCCAGATGCTGCGTGGAGTGATGCAAGCCAGCAAGTCACACCCGACATCCTCGACTACATCCTCTCAATCCTCGTCATTCGCGAGAAAGTGGTAACCACAGAAAACATCATCGCCCTGCGTAAGCAGATTGACGAGATAGACGACAGCCTGATTGACCTGCTCGCCAAACGGATGCGCATCAGTCGCGAAATCGGTCAGTACAAGAAAGAGCACTCGATGACAATCGTGCAAACAAGCCGCTACAACGAGATTCTCGAGAAACGTGGCGCACAAGGTTCGCTGATGGGTATCGGAGCCGAGTGTATCAAGGAGATATTCGAAACCATTCACGAGGAGTCCGTCCGCCAGCAGGTAGAAGTAATGAAGTAACAAGGACCCTCCCCCTGAACCCCTCCCTTTAGGGCGGGGAGAGGTTACCAAAGAAAATCAATAATAATTACAAATAAATAAAAGTAGAATCCTCCCCACAAAACATTCTACTCTCCCCCTACAGGGGGAGCGGGGAGGGGGTCTGTATGAAGATATTAATATTGGGAGCAGGTAAAATGGGGTCGTTCTTTATCGACCTGCTCAGCTTCGACCACGAAGTAGCCGTATACGATATCGACCCCAAGCGTCTGCGCTTCACCTACAACTGCCGACGCTTTACCTCGCTCGACGAAATCGACGCATTCGCACCCGAACTCGTCATTAACGCGGTTTCATTGAAGCATACGCTCGACGTGTTCCGTCAAGTGATCCCTCATCTCACCAAGAGCTGCATCCTCAGCGACATCTCATCGGTGAAGACAGGATTCAAGGAGTTTTACGATGAAAGCGGATTCCACTATGTATCAACCCACCCTATGTTCGGACCAACCTTCGCCAACCTCGGCCAACTCTCGAACGAGAACGCCATCATCATCAGCGAAGGCGACTTTATGGGACGTTGTTTCTTTAAGGAGTTATACTCACGTCTGGGGCTCCACATCTGCGAGTACACCTTCGACGAGCACGACCGCACAGTGGCTTACTCTCTCTCCATCCCGTTCATCTCTACCTTCGCCTTTGCTGCCGTGATGAAGCATCAGGACGCTCCTGGTACAACCTTCAAGCGCCACATGCTCATTGCTCAAGGTGTACTGAGCGAGGACGACACCCTCCTGCGTGAAATCCTCTTCAACCCCTACACCAAGGATCAAGTATCACAAATACGCGACGAGATGGCAGAACTAATCGATATCATTGACAAAAAAGATGAGGACCACATGCAAGCATACCTCACCAAGATTCGCGCAAACATCAAGTAGATTCTGTAAACCCAGCCTTATTCAACAATAACCCACCCTTATCGCCGAATAAGGGTGGGTTATTATGTAATAAAGGTAACGTTATTCTACTTACGAACGATATAATGAAATCAAGTGGCTTCAATCAAGAATCTGTTTCGACAACTACCACACAAAAATGTTAGTTCACACACGAAAATAACATGATTTTAGGTATGTAGGTCCCGATATTTAACTATTTTTGGGTAATTCGTACACATTTTTACCTTTAAGGGCTTATCATTTCGAAAAAAATATCTAAATTTGCAACCGATGAAGAGACTAACAGAAAAACAATCGAGAAATTCGTTAACCACACAAATTGTGCTGTGGGTAGTTGGTTTCGTGTCTGTACTCTTCGTCGCCGCTCTCATCATCATGTTCCGCAATGCGCGTAAGTCTATCTATGAGGAGGCTATGGAGAAAGCCCGCCAGACATTACGTACGACAGAGCTACGCATCGACAATACCCTAAAAGAGGTAGAAACAGCTACTCGTAGCTTACACTGGACGGTAGAAAAGCGTCTGCACAGACCAGAAATCGCGGATAGTCTCTGCCGTCAGCTGTTGAAAGTGAACCCACACATTGAGAGCTGTGCCATCGCTTTCGAACCTGGATTCTATCCGCAACTTGGCACCTATCATGAAGTGTATGCCTACCGCAGTAAAAACGATTCAACACAAATACTCATAAGGGTAAACGGCGGGGACAAGCTTTATACACGTCAGAAATGGTACTTCACTCCCTTGCACCTTGATAAACCGATTTGGATAGACCCTTATGTCGATGAAGAGAGCGAAGAGAAAAACATCGTCACATCCTATGGAATGCCACTTCACAACAAAGATGGCGAATTGGTGGGAGTGTTGTCGGCACACATCTCGATGAAATGGTTTGCCGACTTGGTGCTTTCGCTAAAACCCTTCCCCAACTCACACGCTTTGGTGATGGGTACAGACGGACACCTGATAATCCACCCCGACAGTACACTCGAAGAGCATGAGGCATTCTTTACGGAAGCGTTCAACGATCCTACCAGCGAGGGACATCTGGCTGCTATATCAATGAAGACGGGCCACATAGGACATAGCGAGTTGAACATGGACGGTTTAGATAATTTCATGTTCTACCATCCCTTTGAGAATGCAGGATGGAGCGTGGCTATCGTATGTCCCGAGAGCGACATCTTCAGTTCCTACAATTCTTTGTTACGCTATACGATTATTCTCAGTTTTGTCGGACTGTTGCTACTGTTTCTGTTCTGTCTCTTCATCAGCCACTACATGCTGAAACCATTGCAGAAACTGGTAGATGCAGCACATCGTATGGCAAACGGAAAACTGGATAATCCTGTAAAGAAAAGTCACCGCGACGACGAGGTAGGCTACATGCAGAACTCATTCCGCCACATGCAACAGAGCATCAGCAATCAGATTGCTCAAATCAACCACCTGACCAATGTGCTCACCCAACGTAACGAAGACTTGAAACTAGCATACGATCAGGCTCGCGAAGCCGACCGCATGAAGGATGCCGTCATTCTGAACATGAGTGACCGTATGGAAAAATCGATTAAGACAATCCACACCACCATTGACGATTTCCGCAAGCATGCGGCAGATATGCATGTCGACGAATGCCGCGAAATGGCAGGAAAGATACAGAAACAAACTGAGATAACCATCGAATTGTTGGGAAATCTGCTCAAGATGGCTGACAAGAAAGAGGAGGTGCGCCCATGATAGAGATGAGGAAACATATACGTCAGTCACTATCCACCAGACTCAGTCTCTACATTCTGTTGGTTGTGGTAGTGGTGTTCACGTTGTCGCTCGGATTCCTCTATTGGCAGTCGCGTAACATCATCCGTGAAGAGGCTATCAACGAGGCATCGCATGTGTTGGACAATACGGCTCTGCGTGTCAAGGGATACATGGTAGAGGTGGAGACAGCCACACGCAACATCATTTGGCTCGTCAACCTTCACCACGATAAAGACTCCCTGCTGAAGTACACGCATCGAATCGTAGCCAACCACCCCAACATAAACGGCTGTTCCATCACAATGGAGCCTAACGTCTTCCCCAATGAGGAATACGGGTTCTCCGCCTATTCAGTACGCCTTGAAGAATTATCAACACCAGAAAAAGACTCGGTTAGCACCGTACGTGAAGCCAATTATGACTATTATAATAAGGTATGGTATAAGACTCCTCGCCAGAAAAGGGCTGCTTGTTGGGTGGACCCATTCGACGACTTTAATGACGGAACGCTGTCAAGTCCCGAGTTAATTGCTTCGTACTGCGTACCTCTATTCAATCAAGAGGAAAAGTTCGTAGGCGTCATATCAACCGACCTTTCGCTGAAGAAACTCACAGAAACCATTACGGCAGAGCACCCATACAAGAACTCCTACTTCATCATGCTGGGAGCCGATGGGCATTACTTTGTTCATCCCGACACCACAAAACTGCTGAGGCAAACCATCTTCACAGGCAGGGATCCCAGAGAACATACCGACCTCGTAGCGTTGGGATATGAGATGACAAGCGGACGAACCGGACACATGGATGTTGAAATCGACGGTAACTCAAACATCGTTCTCTACCGACCTCTTGAAGGCACACAATGGAGTGTCGCCCTCGTATGCCCATCCAACGAAATGCTCCGCGGATACAACACTCTGAACTACATTCTGTTGCCAATACTCTTTATAGGATTATTGATGCTGACATGGGGGTGTCGCCGAATTGTAAAACACTTCGTACAGCCATTGGGTCTGCTGTCCGCCGAATTGCGACAGATAGGCGAAGGCGACTATGACAAGCGCTTACCAGAAAGTAAGCGTACCGACCTGATTGGTCAGTTGCAAAACAGCTTCTGCTTGATGAGACGGACAATCAGTCAGCAAATCAAAGATGCAGAGCAAGCAAAAAAGGAAACCGAGGAGCGTACAAAAGAACTGGAGGAAGCTACACAACTGGCACGAAAGGCAAGTGAACTGAAAACACAGTTCATGCAAGATATGACACACCAGATACGTACGCCTCTCAACATTGTTCA
The DNA here is from genome assembly GCA_902785075.1 of uncultured Bacteroidales bacterium. Taxonomy (GTDB): domain Bacteria; phylum Bacteroidota; class Bacteroidia; order Bacteroidales; family Bacteroidaceae; genus Colivivens. The sequence goes on from CACZXN010000016.1 coordinate 89,571, forward strand.
CGGATTCTCACAGGTGTTGAGAAGTGATGATGTACCGATAACCGACGAGGAAAAGCAGGAGATGGCCGATACAATGTACGTTCAAACCAATGCCCTCGACTATATGGTGAGCAAGCTCATCATCGCCTCGCTAATCGAGAGCCGCCAAACCATCAGCACAGACGACAACGTATGCTGCAACGATTTGGCACGCGAAGCTTTCGAAAAAGCCAGCAGTCTGATTACTCATACTGTTGAGTTGCACCTTGACAGCCAAGTGGATGACAAACTGACTGTTCAGACCAACCGACATCATCTGCTCATCGTACTCACCGAACTGCTCGTCAATGCACTCCATTTCACCCACGAAGGTAGCATAACCATGCGTATAGAGGCAACCAAAGAAACTGTAAACTTCATCGTTGAAGATACAGGTATTGGCATTCAAGCCGATAAGGCTGAATTCGTCTTCGAGAAGTTTACAAAGATTGATATGTTTACCGAAGGACTCGGTCTAGGACTATTCCTTTGCCGTCGTGTAATCATGTTGATGGGTGGAACCCTCAAGCTCGACACCGAATACACGAATGGAAGTCGATTTGTTGTGAGTCTCCCTTTACACCATTAAATAAAAAACTCCCTATCAAATAGTAGCAGCCCTCTTAATGAGAGTTGCTACTTATTGTTTAATAGGTAGGATAAAAAGTGGAAGAAACGCTTGGCTTAAAGGCAAAAAACAACACCATTGTTTCAGCCATACATCGGTGTAGGAATGGCAAGAAAACGGCGTTGTATTTTAAAGACACGTTTTCTTGAAAGGTTTTCAAAGTTTGACTTGGTTAATCTCATGATATGATTAGTGTTAGAAATTTGTCTAAAATGTATTAAAATGGATGAACAGCGATATCCTCACTAGGCATCACAACCTCCCCCGAAGCAACGGCGATTACTTCTTAATGCGCAACACGGGCATGATGCTGTTGAGCGGTTCAGGAAGGGTTACGACAAGCGCATCGGGAGTGCGCTCGAACTTCACCTTACCAAAACCTAACAGCTCAACCTTCGTAATACGCTGTGGGAAGAACTCACTACCCTCAGCCAACGACTTGATAGTAATCATATGGTTCTGAGGCCAAGCAAGAGCACTTACGTAAAGGTTCTTATCCGTCTGGGTGAAACGAATCTCATCAGAACCAGCACGGGTGTAGTTACCATCGTTGAAGCCCTGATTGTTGATAGCAATCTTCGCCTCGGCTATCGGACCTTCACCAAACTTGACCCACGGACGGGTCTTGACGATGCTCTCACTATTGATTTTCATCCACGCTCCAAACTCACGCAGGATGGCATATTCCTTCTCATCAGGAGTGCCGTCTGCTCTCAATGGTACCGATAGCAACATGTTACCGTTCTTCGAAACAATATCCACAAGCAGTTTTGCAACAATAGCTGCACTTTTATAACCGTTTCGCTGATAAACGGAAGTGTTATAGTGCCAATCACCTAAGCAATTACAGCACTGCCAAGGGCGAGGCATAATTTGATTGGGAGCACCACGCTCCACATCCCAAACGAGTGCATCCTTCTGGTTGTCCTCAAGTATTTTTCCAAACACAACAGCCTGATTCTTTCCTCCATGTGTAGCGGCACTATGATTATACATATGGGTTGCAATCTTCATGCCCGCATCACTTACCGGATAGAACGGAAGAACTGTCACATCGAAATAGATGAGATCAGGATTGTAACGGTTGATGGCATCGAGACAGCGGTTGTAGAAGTTCGTGATGTATTCACGCGTTGGTATGTTAGCTCCGTTCTGCCAACCCCACTGAGAATGAATGGCCCCATTGTCCCATGTATTGTTTGAGAAGTCATGATCTTGGGCATAGAGTTTCTGCGGGTCGAGACCCTTCCACCACTTTTCTGTTCCGTCTGCATTAGGCTTGTAACCATCTTCCTTAGTCAGCCACCCGTCATATTTCACACCGCGCATCGGGCCTTTCAGGTCGAATCGGCGAGACGGCTCATACCAAGTCCATGCATGATCGGCATGAAATGACACGCCAAACGGCAGACCTGCCTTCTTTGCCGCTTTTGACCAACCATCTAAGATATCCTTATGTGGACCTATGGCCTTAGAGTTCCACTCTTGATACTTGCTATCCCACAAGTCGAAATTATCATGATGATTTCCCAGCGCAAAGAAATACTGAGCTCCGACAACTTCCTTGTAGAACTTCACAAGTTCTTCTGGATTCCAGTTCTCTGCCTTGAACAAAGGCAAGATATCCTTAAAGCCGAACTCTGATGGATGCCCATAATGCTCACGATGGTAATTGGCCTTTCCGTTACCTTCCATATAAAGCTCGCGAGCCATCCAGTCACCAGAGCCTTCCACACACTGAGGTCCCCAATGGGCCCATATACCAAACTTGGCATCGCGGAACCATTCAGGAACTTGATAGTTGCGAAGAGATTCCCAATTGGGAGAGAACTCTCCAGTAGCCATCGGTTCATCGGCTTCAGAAACCAACACTTGATAGTTCTGAGCAAAGACTGTTGAGACGCACATCAATGCTGTCAAAAGTATATATGTCTTATTCATAGTCGGATGATTATGTTTGTCATTTCATTAATCGTATAGTCGGAACATACGTTCCATCATCTGCCACTTTTCATCGCTACGGGCATCTGGACTGCAACCTTGCAAGCGAGACACAAATGCTTCCCACTCGGCCTGACGAGGAAGGGTAGCAAGACGATTCATGGCCTCCGTCCAATTGAAATCTTCAGGAGCATCGACAATCATCACCAATCGAGTGCCCAAGATATAGATTTCCATCTCGATGATTCCAACGGCCTTTATACCTTCGCGTATCTCATGCCAATGAAATTCCTCGGAATGCCATTTGCGATACTCGCGAATCATCTCAGGGTCATCACGAAGGTCTAGCGTCTGCACGAATCGCTTCACCAGCCCCTCATGAGGTCTTTGGATATATCCATCCATGCTTTTCTTCTTTGCTATTCTTTTACCTCTTCAATCTTCCTCTGCTTAAAGGTTTGATAACCATATATGGTAATCAGCACGAAACAGATGAACGGCAAGCAGAACGAAACATTAACTGCTGGCCAGCCAAGGATAACCTCTTGGTCAATGAGATAGCCCTGAAGAGGAGGCATCAAAGCTCCACCCACAATAGCCATCACAAGGAAAGCGGCACCCAACGAGGTATCTTCAGTGCGGACGTTTTCAAGTGCGATACCATAGATGCTGGGGAACATGATAGACATGAAGAAGCTGATGCAGACAAGACTATACAATCCCCATATACCTTCGATGCAGATAGTGCCGAACGTAAACACAGATGCACCGACACCGAAGATCATCAACAATCGACGTTGGTTGACATACTTCATGATGTAAGTACCGAGGAAACGACCTGTAAGCGACAGAGACATTGCCACGATGTTGTATGTTTGAGCGGTTGCCTTATCAATGCCTAAATGATCAGCATACTGAATGATGAAGGTCCACACCATAATCTGAGCAGCTACATACAGTACCTGGGCCAACACACCATTGCGGTAAATCTTGTTGCTCCACAGGCGTGAAAGCGTAGTGCGAGCTGTGGTCTTTGAGTCGTTCTCTCCTTTCAGTGAAGGCATCTTTGTGAGAGCAATGATAATAAACATCACCAACACAACCAAACCGATAGCTACATAAGGGTCACGAATGACAGCCAAGTCGTGAAGTCGGATATCTGCTTTCTCGGCCTCAGAAAGGGAACCAAAAATAATCTGTCCCGCTGCATCACGTTTGTCAGAAATGAGATTTGGTAGCACGATAAACGATGCCACAGCCATACCTGAGAGAGAACCAACGGGATTGAAGGCCTGTGCCAAATTGAGTCGTCTGGTTGAATTTTCCTTCGAACCAAGCGAAAGAATGAAAGGGTTAGCACTGGTCTCAAGGAATGCAAGACCGAAGGTAAGTATGTAAAGCGAGATACAGAAGAATGTGAACTCCTGGAATTGCGCAGCAGGAATGAACAGGAATGCACCCACGGCATAAAGCCCGAGACCGATGAGTACACCAACCTTATAAGAGTACTTGCGAATGAACAGCGCAGCAGGAATTGCCATTGTTGCATAACCGCCATAGAACGCAAACTGCACCATAGATGCCTTAGCTGCAGATATCTCCATCAGCGTCTGGAACGCTGCCACCATCGGATTTGTGATATCATTGGCAAATCCCCAAAGGGCAAACAACGATGTCACCAGGATAAACGTCACGAGATATTTCTTCTCGACCAGTTTTGAACCACTCTTTGTTTTCATAAAAAGGATATTGATTTGTTGTTAGTATTATCGGATGAAACTGTATAATCAAATGAAGTCCCTCCCCTCGAAGGATGGAAGGGACCTTTTATACTTTAGAATGCTACCAAAATGCGGAAAACCTTGCCTGGATTCTCGCTCCACCAACGCATGGTGTCCAGTCCCTCTTCTGGCTTAATCACTTTGGTAATAAGCTCGTCTGTGGGACAAGTTCCACGCTCCAGATAGTGTATGACAGCACGGAAATCATTAGGCATCGCATTGCGTGATCCGCGAATGTCGAGTTCTTTCTGCACGAAGAACTTGGTCTGCAACAACACCTCACTCTTTGCATAACCGATACAAACCACACGACCTGTGAACGCAACTTCATTGACTGCCATCTGATATGTAGGAACAGAACCAACAGCCTCAATCACTACGTCAGGTCCAAAGCCTTCCGTCAGTTCTGACAAACGCTGATGTACATCTTCTGTCTTTGTATTAATCGCATAAGCAGCTCCCAACTGCTTTGCCAATGCTAACTTCTCATCATCAATATCTGCAGCTATCACAGTAGCTCCACGAAGAGCAGCACGGACAATCGCACCCAATCCGACCATACCACAACCTATCACCATCACCACATCAATATCTGTCACCTGACCACGATTCACAGCATGGAAACCAACTGACATTGGTTCGATAAGTGCACAGGTCTTAGTTGACAAACCTCCAGCTGGAATAATCTTCTGCCAAGGAAGAACGATGTATTCACGCATTGCACCATTACGCTGAACACCAAGCGTCTCATTATGCTGACAAGCATTCACACGTCCGTTACGACAGCTGGCACAATGACCACAATTGGTGTAAGGGTTGCATGTCACCACCATTCCAGGCTTAAGGGTTTCTGGAACTCCTTCTCCTACTGCTTCAATCACAGCACCTATCTCATGACCAGGAATCACAGGGTTCAACGCCATTGAGTTCCTACCCATAAACGTATTGATATCTGAACCACAAAAACCTACGTATTGTATCTTTAACAACACTTCGCCTGCTTGTGGTGCAGCAGGACGTTCAAGTTCAATCACATTATATTCCTGATTGTGGGAAATCTGAATTGCTTTCATTCTGACATATTTTTGATATAAGGTAGTTCTGGAAGATGCTTAAAGCCATAGAACTGTATTGCATTCTCTCCCAAGAACTTCGCCTTATCTTGTTCTGATAATTCTTTTGTTTTGACGATAAAATCATATGACATCTTGTAGGTAATCGCAGTAATAGTGCGAGGATAATCGCTTCCCCACATCAGTCTGTCCATACCTACCCAGTCTGCGGCTTCTTTGATACTGCGAACCGCAGAAGGATAAGGATAGAATTCCGAATTATACAGCCATGTGATACCACCCGACTCAACCATCACATTCTCTCCACATCGTGCCAACATCACCTGACTCTTGAAAGCTGGTGTTGTAACCATTCCGAAATGACCAATAGCGACTTTTAACCGTGGGCACTCCTGTATCACTTCTGCCATCTCTGCTATCTGTTTTTCGTCTTCTCCAAGACACATCGAAAGCACCATCCCTTTCTCTTCCATCATCTTAAAGATTGGCATCAGGGTTTGAAGAGGGGCATGCATGCGATGACCTGGGAAAGCAATACCTTTCAGTCCCGCCTCACAGACAACTTTAGCTTCGTCGAGATTCCAAGCCAAACCCATACAGAAGAAGCGGTCAGGATACTGCTGCTGAACCGTGATGAGATAGTCATTCTGATTACCGTCTATCACCTCCTGGACAACTACAGCGGCACCAACTTGCGCATAATCCATATTCGACAGGAACACCTCTGCCGAATTCTTACCATCAATCATAAATGGAGGTAGCATCTGGCGCTCCTCGCCAAAAAACAAAGAGCGACTACGATTCGACTCCAACTGGCAGATTTGCTGTCCGTCAACCGTCGTATCTTGTTTCAGCCACAGATGACTATGTGCGTCGATTATGTATTTGACCATGACACTCTCTTTTGATTGCCGATAATCTGCTGCACTTCTTCCACTAATCTCCAGTCAGGTTCTTCATTAGCCCAGTCGATATTGCGTTGTACATTCACTGGATTTGCTGAAGAGAACAAAGTTCCTGCGATTCTTGGATTGCTAACAGAGTACTGGATTGCTAACTTCTCAATCGGATAACCCTTCTCTTCACAATACTTTGCAGCTTTCATACAGGCTTCAGCCAAAGGAGCTGGAGCTGGATGCCAAGCTGGTGCGCCACGTGAGGAAAGAAGACCCATACTCAGTGGAGAGGCATTAATCACACCTACCCCCTTACTTTCAAAATAATCCAAGAAGTCAACCAACTTATCGTCATTTAGGCAATAATGGCAGAAATTCAACACACTCTCAACCGTTCCTGGTTCACTATGATCAATTACCCATTTGAGGTTCTCCAACTGCAAGTCTGTAATACCTACATGTCCTACCAAACCTTTCTTCTTCAATTCAACAAGCGCAGGTAACGTCTCATCAACTACCTTCTGAAGTCCTCCAGGAAGAGAAGCCTGAAACTCAATATCATGAACATTGATGATATCGATATAATCCACATTGAGACGTTCCATACTTTCATAAACACTCTCTGTAGCACGTTTGCCAGAGTAGTCCCAAGAATTCACACCATCCTTTCCATAACGTCCTACTTTCGTGGAAAGATAGTATTTATCGCGTGGAATAATCTTCAACGCCTTACCTAAAACGGTCTCAGCCTTATAATAGCCATAATAAGGACTCACATCAATAAAATTAATACCCCCTTCAATAGCGGTTTCAACAGCCTTGATGCTCTCAGCTTCTTTCGTCTCATGGAAAACACTGCCAAGCGAAGAAGCGCCAAAACAAAGGTTGGAGAGTTTCAGTCCTGTTTTTCCTAATTCTGTATATCTCATATCGTGTAAACAATTAATACAGTAAGTAAATTATTCGTTTTATCATGCAAAGATACACATAATTATTTAAATTAGCAACAGATAGAAAGTTAAAATGTACAATCAATATCGATTTGACCTGATAATATAACAAAAAAAGCAGTCTCGCAGGAGATTTCCTGAAAGACTGCTGTACTAAAAAGGCGGCGACCTACTCTCCCACATTGCGGTGCAGTACCATCGGCGCGCCTG
>CACZXN010000017.1 GCA_902785075.1 uncultured Bacteroidales bacterium
GAATGGGATTCTGTTGCTCATTGTATAAAAATAAAACGACCCGCACATTTGAGCATCGTTGAGAGGCTTGGCGGGTTCTGGTGGTGCAAAGGTACTGCTTTAATTTGAAATAGCCAAACTTTTTTTGAAGAAAAAGAATAAAAGCTGCCTAAGAAATCCCCTTTTTGCCTCAAAGTGTTACCTCATCCTTTCTTTTCCCTACCTATTATTAATATGAACCAAAGATTACTCCAATTCATCTCCAATTCATCTCCAATTCATCTCTAGTTCATCTCTAATTCATCTCTAGTTCATCTCTAGTTCTATAATTAGAGATATAGTAGAGATAAAGTAGAGAAGAACCTAGCATAAATATAAGAATCTCTATGGCAAAACAAAAGGGGGACATAGGGTGTTATGTACTGAAGCACGTTTGTTGTTTGATATGCCATTGCATCCTTATTGAAAGCAAAAAAACATAAATAATACGTAAGGAGTGATGATTTTATGCTGCTTTTCCCAGAAAAAGTCGTATCTTTGCAACAAAATTAAAATAAATAGCTCTCATCAATGATAATGAGAAGAAACATGCTATGGATGCTTGCCGCCATCCTCGTTTGTGGCTCATCAGTGCTCTCTTCGTGTACATCGGATAACGATGACAATCCAATAAATACGGAACAGGCTGAATATAAGGGTGTACCACTCGTGATACTCGACACGGATATCGGTTCCTCTACCGATGACCTCTTCGCCTTGGAGATGCTCTATCGCTACGAAGACGAAGGGCGCTGTAAACTGCTCGGCATCGTGGTGGATCGCGAAGGTGAAGACAATGCCGTTTTGGCTGACGTGATGAACACGTATTTCGGCCATGGCAACGTACCTATTGGATTGGAACGCAACGGCATCAATAATCCAATGAGATTCATCGATTACAGGAATCTCTGCAATCATAAGACCGATAATGATGAACTGATGTTTAAGAGAACCGTCAGCGACTATTCGAAACTGCCCAATGGATGGCAACTCTATAGAAAGTTGCTGGCCGCACAGCCCGACCATTCGGTGAGCATCTGCTCGACAGGCTTTGTAAGCAGTTTGGTTCAGCTGCTGCAATCGGAGCCTGACGACCTCTCGCTGCTCTCGGGTGTAGAACTGGTGCGTAAGAAGGTGAAATGCCTTTACCTCATGGCTGGTGTATTCACGTTGTCGGACGAGCCCGACTATAATTTCCTTCAAGGACCGACATACGCTAAGCAATTCTTTGAACTGTGGCCTCGTGAAGTAGATGTCTTATACTCACCCATGGAAGTGGGTAACGAAATAGAATACACACCAGAGACCGTAATCAGCGACATCGACTGGACGGACATTCACCCCATCAAGCAGGTCTATATGACATATAACTGCAACACAGGGCAGAAGATGTGGGATCCGATGGTTGTGATTCATGCCGTAGAGGGCGATGGTATGTTCACGCTTTCTGAGCGTGGCGTCGTCAATCTCACCGAGAAGATCGGAACCAGTTTCATCCCTTTGGTCACAGGCAACGACCGCTATCAGAAACCTGGCTCTAAGGCTTGGTGTGACGAGATGTTGGGGATAATCAGGAAATATACGAAGATGAAGTAGTTAGAGATGACAGAGGCATCGTCCTCATGTCATTTGTTGAATACTCTCATAGGGGCGGAAATAGTACAGGCGGAGGTGTATGCCTCCGCCTGTTGTGTTGTCGTCGGTGATTATCCGTTTAGAAGCGGAAGTCCAATTGGACATCGACGAGGTTGTAGTTGTGCTTATCGGGATTGGCGATGGTGCGATCGTTCACGCGACCATATTCGAGATTTAGTTGAAGATTCTTGGTGAAGTAGTAGTTGACGCCTATTTCGTACATGGTCTTTGCACGATTCCATTCCTTGTTGTCTCGATAGGTCTGATAGCGGGCTTTGGCGTGTAGCTTGCTTTTGACTACCGGCACAATTCCGAATACATACCAACCATCGGCTTTGTTGCCCAACGTTGCGTTGGCTCCCATGCCTTGGCTGTGCAGATATTCGGTACGGAAGGTGTACTCGTCCTTGTCGTATTCGGCTGAGAGGGCATAGCGGTTCTTCTCGCCGATGCCGTCACGACTGCCTGTCCATCCGAAGGCACCTATGCGCAAACCGTCGATAGGCATTACCCACAGACCTCCGATGATATCCTTGCGGTTGTCTTTGTCCTTGGTGTTGATGCCTTCACCATTATAGACACCTACCTGATAGTGGAGCAGGTTGCGACCTGATACGTTCTTGAGTAAATCGCCTTGAATCTGTAAGCCGATGTCGCGTCCGCCACTCGACTTCTCGCCTGTGCGGTCGCCAAAACCCGACAGGTTGTTGATGACCATCGCATAGGAGTACCATCCTTGGGTGATGGGGTTTGTGGGGTTCTCGAAGGTGAATGCACGTTTGAACTGTCCGACACGAATCTTGAACTCAGGATATTTACGCCATTCGGTATAGAGGTCGACCAGTTGCACGGTCGGTTCGCCTGGACCTTTTGCATTTGTTGCCTGAATCTGTGCACGCCAATCGAAGTCGCCAATCTTACCATCGAGGATGAAGCGTCCCAGTCGTAGGTTGAACTCATTGTGTTTACCGCCTTCCTTGTCTTCGAATTGATACTGCAGCATGCTATAGCCGCTGAACTTAATGTTGTCATACCACTTGGTGGTTTTCTCCTGTGCATTGGCTGTCAGAGTGACTACAGCCATCATCAATGCCATAAAAGTCTTTTTCATTTCTCTCTTTTATTTGTTTATAATTGTGTATGATATTACTCTTCCAATAGCAGCATAGGGATGGAACGATAGGCTGTTGTTGGCTTTGGAGCGCATGAATAGCAAAACAATGTGTCTTGCAATTTTGTTGCAAAGATACAAAATAAATTAGAGATAGCAGAATAATTTGCCAAAAAACTGCTCTCAGCCTTACAACAGGGTGTCAGGGGAGGTGTATAGGAAATGTAACAGAATCGTAACACGATTTATTTCGCCATCTCGTAGATTGTTTGTATCTTTGCATCGTCTTAAAATAATTAAGGAAATAATAGAGTAAAAAACTAATAAACAATAAACCCAATATGATTGGATTATTAGATTGGATGGATGAAGGCACGCGCCAGATGGTGACCGTGTCCTTCACCTTGCTTGGTTCGCTCGCTTTGTTGGTCTTTGGTATGAAGATGATGAGTGAAACGCTACAGAAGATGGCAGGTCCTCAGTTGCGCCATGTTTTGGGTCGAATGACCACGAACCGCTTTACTGGCATGCTGACTGGCATTGTTGTGACAAGTGCTGTGCAGAGTTCGACTGCGACGACGGTGATGACGGTGTCGTTTGTGAATGCAGGATTGCTGACGTTGGCTCAGGCCATCAGCGTCATCATGGGTGCGAACATCGGTACGACACTTACTGCATGGATTATGTCGGCGGGTTTTCTCTCGTTCAATGTGACCGACTTTGTTTGGCCGGCATTCGTCATTGCGTTGATTTTGATTTACAGGAAAAGTCAGGCAAACTTCGGTAATTTCCTTTTCGGTATTGCGTTCATGTTTCTTGGCTTAGGCACCTTGCGACAGACGGGCGTGGATATGAAACTTGGTGAGCAGCAGGTTGTGTTGGATTTCTTTGCTTCGTTCGACCCACAGAGTTTCGTCACCACCTTATTGTTCTTATTAATAGGTGGCATATTGACCATGTGCGTGCAGTCGTCGGCTGCCGTGATGGCCATCACGATGATTCTCTGTTCGAGTGGAGCACTGCCTATCTATCAGGGTATTGCGTTGGTGATGGGTGAGAATATCGGAACGACTGTCACTTCGAATCTCGCAGCGCTGACGGCATCCACCCAAGCGCGACGTGCAGCATTTGCCCACATGTTTTTCAACTTGTTTGGTGTTTGCTGGATGCTCCTTGTGTTCCATCCGTTTATTGATATGGTTTGCAATATGGTTGGATATGACACGGAACTGACACGTGAGGCTGGTGAGGATGCTTTCTTGGCAAACGCCGCCAAACTGAGTGTGGTGCTCGCTGCTTTCCATTCGTGTTTCAATGTGGCAAATACATTCATACTCATTTGGTTCATCCCCCAGATTGAGAAGATTGTATGTAAGGTCATCAAGCCCAAGAAGTCAGAGAAGAAAGCTTCGTCCGACGCAGGTATCGGTTTGCAGTATATCGATGGTGGTATTATTCAGACGCCAGAAATTGCTGTGTTGCAAGCACAGAAGGAGGTGGTGCTGTTTGCCGAACGTACGTCAAAAATGTTTGGAATGGTGAAATCAATGCTTGAGGAGCACGACGAACGCAAATTCGAACAGACATACGATCGTGTTGAGAAGTACGAGGGCATCTCTGACCGCATGGAGATAGAGATTGCCTCTTATCTTGAAAAAGTAAGTGCAGAGCGACTTAGCGACGAAACGAAAGGAAAGGTGCGCATGATGATGCGTCAGATAGGTGAAATCGAGAGCATTGGCGACTCGTGCTTTAACCTGGCACGAACTTTGAACCGTCTGCGCCAACAGAAGGAAGAGTTCACGATTCAGCAACTCGGACATATTCACGGCATGATGGCTATCACTGAAGAAGCGCTTGACCAGATGAATATGGTACTGAAGGGACGTCGCGAAGACTATAGTGTGGAAGAGTCATATCGCATTGAGAACGACATCAACCTGATGCGTACAACACTCAAGTCTGATAACATCAAGGCAGTCAATGACCATCAATACGATTATGCGCTTGGAATCCTATTCTCTGACTTCATCAGCGAATGTGAACGTCTTGGTGATTATATTGTGAACGTAGTTGAGGCAAGATTTGGGAAATAATGTACATCTTAGCAATCTAAATGCTCGGTTATTAAAAAATAATGTGTATCTTTGCATCGGCAAAGGTACATTTTTTTATTGACATGAGCAAACAACGCATACTGATAGTTGACGACGAGCAAGACCTCTGTGACATCCTGCGTTTCAACCTTGAAACGGCAGGCTATGAGGTGGCTGTTGCGTACACAGCAGAAGAGGCTCTGAAATTGAATCTGATTTCTTTCCACCTCCTGCTACTCGATGTCATGATGCCAGGCATGTCGGGTTTCGAATTGGCAACGAAACTCAAAACCGATAGCCGTACGGCATCCATCCCTATCATCTTTTTGACTGCCAAAGATGCTGAAGAGGATACGCTCTATGGTTTCCGTATAGGTGCAGACGATTATGTGGCAAAACCTTTCTCGGTGCGCGAAGTGCTCGCAAGAGTGAAGGCAGTGTTGGGACGTTCTTCGCAAATCAACAATGAACTGACGTATCGAACATTGACGATGAACCTTACTTCGAAACAACTGACCATTGATGCCGAAACGATTGCCTTGACGAAGACGGAGTTTGAACTGCTTGCTCTGTTGCTCACACATCATGGACAGGTGTTCTCTCGTCAGGAACTAATCAAGCTTGTGTGGCCGTCGGATGTAATCGTGACTGACCGAACCGTGGATGTCAATATAGCGCGTTTGCGTAAGAAGCTGGGCGAGTATGCCCTTTGTATTGGCAATAAGTTAGGTTATGGATACTATTTCGAATCATGAATAAAACTTTCAGGCTATGAGAAAACGACTGTCCGAAGGTAGCAAGATGTTTTGGGGCGTGATGGCACTCTTTGTTGTCTATGCTGTGTGTTTCCTCGTCTTCGAGGACTACGACCGCAGCCACCTACAACCCTTTGAGGAGGCAAGTGACTGGCACCTGCTCGTGTTCTCCATCATTGTGATGGGGGTGCTTGCCTGGCAACTTCGCCGTTATTCTCGGCGTATGGACGAACGTATCGAGCGTGAACAGACAGAAAAAGAAGGCAAGATGCGTCGTGAACTGACTCACAATATCTCCCACGAACTGAAGACACCTGTCGCAAGTATATTGGGTTATACCGAAACCCTGCTTGAGAATCCAGACATCTCGCCCGAAACCCAACACCAGTTTATTCAACGCACCCATCTTCAAGCACAGCGCCTCACTGCTTTGCTGAAAGACGTGTCGATGCTCAACCGCTTGGATTATGCAACTGATCAGTTGGAGTTTATGCGTGTGAACATCTCCGACCTCGTATCGGATATCGTGCAAGAGGTTTCCATTCAGCTCTCCGACCGTCACATGACCCTGAAAAACTACATGAAGGAGGATATTGTCATTCATGGCAACCCGATGTTGCTCTATAGTATTTTCCGCAATTTGTTCGACAATGCCTTGAACTATGCAGGCGAAGGAACTACCATTCAAATCTTCTGCGAACAACAATCGGATTGTTGGAAGTTCAGTTTTTCCGATAATGGGAAAGGAATTGCCCAGGAACATCTGCCACGTATCTTTGAGCGGTTCTACCGCATTGACCAAGGACGTAGTCGCACACTTGGAGGCACAGGTCTGGGGCTTGCGATCGTCAAGAATGCCGTCAATCTGCATGGAGGAACTATAACCGCACGAGAAGCCCAAGGTGGTGGATTGGAATTTGTTTTCACCTTAAATAAATAGAATGAGGGTCTATTGTGAGATTGTTCTATGGCATTATTGATAAAAAAACAACTGAGTATGATAAATCTTACTCAGTTGCTTTTCTGTTTTAATACTCAACTTTATTTACGATTGTTCAACCACTTCTCAAGTGTGGCGAGCATTTCTGCACGGTAGGCAAACCATTGTCCGAATCCGTAGCCGTGACCACCATTAGGGTAAATGAATAAGGCGCATTCGTTACCAGCCTGCTTCATAGCGGTGTAGTAGGCTACTGCGTTAGTAACAGGCGGAACGAGATTGTCGTCGCTTGAGAGGACGAGGAATGCAGGTGGAGTCTCGCGTGGTTTCACTTGGAGGTTCGTAGAGTACTCGCGAACAAGATTGGCATCTTTCTTTCCTTCCATGCCGAGGAAGTTCTCGCATGAGTTTTGGTGCGAAATCTTCTCATCCATTGAAATGACAGGGTAGAACAAAATGGAGAAGTTGGGGCGTACAGCTGGTGCAGATTTTGTTGAGATGACGCTTGCCAGATGTCCACCTGCAGAGAATCCCATGATGCCTACCATCTGTGGATTGATGCCCCAAGCGGTAGCTGAGTCACGCACGATGGTGAATCCCTTCTCTACATCACTGATTGGAATGGTGCGGTCGCCCTGAGGCAGGCGGTAGTTCACAACGAAGTAAGCGATGCCATGTTCATTCATCCAACCTGATGCAAGTGTTCCTTCATGGGAGTTCGACAACATGGCGTAGCCTCCGCCAGGAATTCCTACGACAGCTTTGCCGTTGGGTTCCTTCGGCAGGTAGCAAATCATTTGTGCTTTACCATCGGGTGTGAGGTTTAAGGTAAATTGACGTGCAGTAGCTTCGCTCTGTTGTTGTTGCTGTGGCCTGTTCATTCCGAACATGCCAAATCCTTGTGCCTTTGCTGCTGTTGCGAGCATGAGCAGCATAGCTGATAAGGTGATGAATTTTAAAGGTCTCATAATGTTGTTTGTTTGATTTGATATTATTTTTTAGTCTGTATCTTCTTCTGTTTCCTCTACTGGCTTACTTTCCTGATTTGGTTCCTGCCCCTCTTCGTCGTTCGTTTCGGTTTCCTCATCGGGTTTGTCAGCGATAGCTTCTTGGATGGTGGTTCCGTAAGTAGTGCGGAGTACACGGAATTCTGTACGGCGGTTGATTGCGTTACAAATCTCCTGCTCGTCATCCTTCAACTTGAGGATGTAGTCCTCGGTGAGCGTGTCACCTTCGTTGAGGAACGAGTGGGTGTCTGCCAGACGTTTCCTGACAACCTTCGGGCGGCTTTCTCCATAGCCTACTGGGCTGAGACGGTCGGCTTTGATGCCGTGTGCGATAAGATAATTGACAACTGATTCTGCACGTCGTTGTGATAGGCGTTGATTGTAGGCATCCTCTCCCTTGTAGTCACAATGGGCTGCCAGCTCGATGGTGATGCTGGGGTTTTCGTTCATCATGATGACGAGGCTGTCGAGCGCATCGGTCGATGCTTCAGTCAGTGTGGCTTTATCGAACTCGTAGAAGATGTTGTTGATGAGCACTGGCACATTAATTGGTGGCAGAGGGAACTGCATCACATACTCTTCGCTTTCTGTTGATGGCTCAACAAAGATTTCCTGTTTGATGTTCAGGTAGCCTTTGCAGGTTCCAAGGAATACATATTCAACATTGGGTTTGAGAACCATCGTGAAAGAACCGTCACCTCGCACGCTGAGTTTCTCGTTTGTTCCATCGTTACCCACTACATACACAAGTGCTTCGGGGAGTTCATAACCGTCCTTCTCATAGAGCCATCCTGTAACGGTCTGTACAATCTCAGGCAGTTCGAAGCTGTAGATATTCTCCCAACCCTTATTGGCATCTCCACGACTTGAGCAGAAGTAGCCACGATTGTAGATGCCTTCGAAGGTCATGCCGAAATCGTCGGAGCTGCTGTTGAGTGGATATTGCTGATTCTCGACAATCCATCCTTTCACACTATCGCTTACAGCTTTGAAGATGTCGAGTCCTCCCATGCCTGGATGACCATCGGACGAGAAATAGAGGTCGCCATTCGGACGGAACGAAGGAAACATTTCGTTTCCAGGTGTGTTGATGGGGCGTCCGAGGTTTTCTACGCCACCGAATCCTTCTTTCGTGATACGTGTACGCCAGATATCATATCCTCCTTGTCCTCCTGGCATATCGCTAACGAAGTAGAGCCAATCGCCATCAGGACTGACGGCTGGGTGGGCATAGGAAGAAAGAGTGTCTTTGCTGATTTCGCATTTCGTGGGTTTTGCCCAAGTTGCATCGGAGCGTGCTGAGCGATAAATTTCCGCATAGCGAGGATAAGAGGGGTCAGTGCTGCAACGTGTGAAATAAAGGGTCTTGCCGTCGGGCGAGATGCAACTGACTCCTTCATCGTATTCAGAGTTGATTTCTGACTCTATTGATTCCGGTTGCTTCCATTTCTTGTTTTCGTCCTTCTTTACATAGAACATATCTGCACATTTCACTCCGCTGATACCGCTGAGGTCATCACCTGAGGCATCTTTGCGTGTAGATGTAAACAACATTTGGTCGGAATCGTCACCGAAGAGCATAGGTGAGTAGTCCGAACGTGAAGAGTTGAACAAGGCCTCTTTCTTTACCTGATAGAGGTTTGGATTGGCTTTCCACTGGGGTGCTAAATCACACGACTGCATTCCTGCTATAGCCAGTTCGTTGGTCTCATCGAGATTGAGGTAGGCGGCAAAACTCTCTTGTGCTCCTTTGTAGTTCGCAAGCTTCAGTTGTTGTTTGCCTAGATAGAGTAGGGCGGTAGAGTCGGAATAATGGTAGCGTACCGCATTTTGGAAAGCCTGCATCGCCTTCTGCGGATTGTTGATGCGTTGGTAGCAGAGTCCCATGCGGAAAGCTCGATCGGCACGTTTGTCCTTCTCCTTTGTTGGAATGCGTTGGTACGACTTTTTATATTGTTGGGCAGCTTGGTAGTATTCACCCATTGCATAGAATTGTTCACCCTTCTTGAAACTGATATTCTCGTTGCTGCAAGAAAGGGAACTCAAAACTATCAATCCACTCAGGACTATGTAATCAATCTTCCGCATATTACTCTAAACGTAAAAACTTAGTTTTTATTGTGATAGGCACCAACAAAAAGTTGCCCGGACCGAAGTTCAGGCAACTTTACTGTTTGATAATCAGACCTATTGGGCTAAAAAGGCTTTTCGGTCGTTGGGCAACTTATTTCACCAAGATCTTCTTACCATTGATGATGTTAACACCCTTCTGAGGAGCAGCGAGTTTCTGACCAACGAGGTTGTAGATGCCGTTTGCAGCATTGTTGTTAACCATAATGTCGTTGATGCCCTCTGCTACTGCAGGTCCGTAATAGATGAGGTGAATATAGTTGATGTTGATGTAGTCGTTGGTTACAGTTCTTGGTTTGTCGATACCGAGTTTCAACTTGCCATCTTCAGGAACAATGATCTCGATGCTGGTCTTGTAATAACCTTCTGCGAACCATGCTACGTATGCACCAGTGTTGTATGGAACATACAGACTCTTACCGTCAACTGTTACAGTCTGTGCACCTGAACCGCCAAGATTCTCTTCGAGAGCGTACTCAGTGTTACGATGCAGATAACCGATAACAGTAGTGTCGGAAGTGGTACCGAATACGTATGCGTTCTTGTCACCCTCTGGATCTGCTGCATAGCGGCTTGCATCGCCTGCGCAATCACCTGCACGATATGCACCCTGTGCTTCGATGACATACTTACCTGCAGGCAGACCTGCTAATGTCTGATAGAGGTGTGATTCTCCACCGAATGCGCTGAAGGTGTTCTGCTTGTAACCGTTGCATGAACCGCGATCCCATCCAGGAACGTTCTTGTCAGAGTTTCCAGTATCTTGATCGAGGTCTGGGTTAACCATTACGCAAGAGTAGTCGATTGGGTTCTCCTCGCTTGCTTCGCCTTCTGGCAACTTGAAGCTTGTAACGGAACGACCAGCTGCTGTGATGAGTGATTGACACTGAGCGTCAGTCTCACATCCTGTCATCTCAACTGACTGCATGTCAGCTAACAGTTGCTGAGCTTCTTTCAGTTTGTCCTGAGTAGCTGTGGCCTCGAATTCAAGGATAGCGCTGTTGAGCGATTCGATAGCTGCTTCGAGTTCTTCCTGCAACTTGGCTGAAGCCTTTGCATTTTCGATTGACTCAAAGAATGCACCGATGCAACCCATCAGTTCATCATCGCTTGCCTTCTTGATGGCATCGATAGCGTTGGCCATATTGTCACGAGCCTCTTTTGACATGATGACGCCATCGAGTTCGTCTGCAGCTTCCTGCAACTTATCTGTTACCATAGCTACTGCTTCAGGATCA
Source organism: uncultured Bacteroidales bacterium (assembly GCA_902785075.1). Taxonomy (GTDB): domain Bacteria; phylum Bacteroidota; class Bacteroidia; order Bacteroidales; family Bacteroidaceae; genus Colivivens. The sequence continues at coordinate 10,931 of CACZXN010000017.1, forward strand.
ACACCTGCATAGTAGAGGTGGAAGTTGTCGAATGTTGAGTAGCAAGCATCACGAGGAGCAGATGGTTCGCGAACACCGAAGGTCAGCTTACCGTCGTCCATTACATATCCGTAAACGGTGTTGAGGTAGAGCTCTTTCTTGTCGCCGAATGCCTTTGCTATGTCACCACTGCTGGCTGGTGCCCACTTACCTTCTTCGAACTGATAAGAACCGCTACTGAGTTCCTGATCGTAGTAGTCGTCAAATGCGTTCAACAGAGGACGTGCGATGTTGTTTACGTAAACCTCAGCGCAGATGTCACCGATATTGCCTGCTACATACTCAGAGTATGCATCACTCTCGCTAGCTGTACGATAGTAACCTTGAACAGTCAGTTTGTAGATACCAGGCTTCAAACCAGAGATGGTCTGATAGCAATCGTAAGTGGTGTGATAAGCAGTAACAACGGGGTTGTTTGTGTTCATAGCCTTTACGTCAGCACTATTCTTTGGGTTCCAAGTCCAACCTTCATTACCTTTGTTGAAGTCTGGGTTGAAGATGAGGGCAGTAACTTCGTCACCTTGTTTCTCGTTTTCTGCGATATACTGTGCCACCTTGTCATAAATCTGGCTTCCTATATTTTCACAGTATTCTGTGTCGGCAGTACCGTCTTCGTATGCACCTTCCATATTCATGAGGTCGTCACCGAGTTTCTGTGCCAAGTCTGGGAATGAGCTTGCAAGTGCCTCCTGATATCCCTTCACGTCTTCGATGGCTGTTGCCAATTTTTCATAGTCTTTCACAGAAGCGACAAGTGCATTGTAAGCAGCTTTCAGAGTAGCAATTTGCTCTTCAAATCCTTCTGCTGTTGCTTTTGAGTTGTTCATCTCCTGCTCGAAGGTTTCCTTCACTTCGTTGTTTGCAAATACATCATCGAGGTCAGGATATTCACCTTCATACTGCTCTACCAAGCCTTCCAATACTGGCTGGTTAGGATCAGATACTTCTCCGTAGTAGGTGAGTTTGAAGTTATCGGCTGCTATCCAGCTTGCTGTGGTTGATTCTGCGAGGAATCCGAGTTCGATATCTGCTTGTGAATCAAGTGCGAATGTGATTTCGTAGTGCTGAGGCATCTGGTCTTCTGTTGCAACCTCTCGTCGTACGTTGACTTTCTCACCGCTTTTCACATACATGTAAACACCTGATACTGCTGGAGCGCCAGCTTTCTGGAATACTGCAATTGCATCAGCACCTAGTTTGTACTTACCTGCAGGCATCGTCTTAACTATGGTGTAAATCTTACCGTCACCTAGTTTGTTTGCATCTACGTTATAGGTTGGACGCCAAGCCTGGATGAAGTTGCTGATGGTTACTTCTCCGTTTGTATAGCTGTCACCCTGATAGCCACTAGCTGAGGTTGAACCTACATCAACTGTCCATCCGTCAGCATTACCTGTTTCAAAGTCTGGGTTCGTCATGAACGAGGTAGCATCCTTCGGATCAGAATTGGTCGCACCGACAAGTTCTGTGCCGATACGATAGTTATACACATCTTCCTGCAATTGTTTGTTAGCAGCATCGAGTTGTTCTGCTGACGAACCAGTATTGTTGTATACAGTTTCTGCTGCACCTACATTTACTTCTGGATAGGTCTCTTTTACAAATGTGATATACTCGTTCAGTTTCATTGCTGCGTTGTAGTTTGCAACAGCAGTCTGGTATGCATCGTAGGTTGCTTCTGGGATGAATGCCCATGTGATGCATGCATTAGGGATGGCTTCGTCTGACAGTACGTCAATCATAGGTGTGAGGGCCTTACGATTGTCCTGTACGTAGTCTTCGTCATAGATGTCGAATCCCCAGAACGACACATCCTTCAACGCTGTCATTTCTGCGGTGAATGGTGCATTGTTGCCATCTGACACCTTGAATTTGTAGATGTTGCCTTCCTCCTTTATCATTTCCCATGCAGGGTAAGCATCTGCCTGGTCGGCATAGTCAACATACATGTTGCGCTCGTTTACGGCAAACACCTTCTGCCATTTGCTGTCGTGCCAGTTGATGATGTAGTATGACTTACCGTCCCAAGCTTCATCATTGATTGCATACTTTGCTACGAACAGTTTATGGCCAGTCGTGTTGAGGACAGCATGTGTGTTCCAAGTCTGACCAGTATGGTTGTCAGCCCTACCATTGGTCAGGAAGCCGTCACCTTCAATATTATAAAGGTAATAGATAGTTGTGTCGCCTACTGCTTCTGACGACAGTTTTACTTCAGCATAGTCTGCCGAAGTAATCTTTGGAGCTACCCATCCTTGTGCAAACATCATCGTTGCCAAGAATGACATTACTCCTAACAAATAGAATTTCTTGTTCATAATTGCTTGGATTTTAATTAGGTTACTATTAAGTTAAGTATTAATGTTTTGGTCTTTTTGACAGGCAAAGATATGCAAAAAACTTTAGATAGCAAGCGAAAAACATGTTTTTTATTAAAAAACATTAAAAAAAGTCGCAAAACACGACATTCTGTTATGTAATTATTCTAAAAATGAACAAAAAGATGCAGCATCAACGCCACATCTTTTTGTTTTGTATGATAGGAGCTAGGAGATTATGCTTGCTTTACAATCTCAAGGGTATCTGTTGCAATCATCAGTTCCTCATCTGTAGGGATGACACAAACAGTTACCTTGCTGTCAGGAGCGCTGATGATGTCTTCTGTGGCACGAACTGAGTGGTTCTTGTCTCTATCGATCTTCACTCCAAGGAATTCCAACCCATTTGTGGCGCCTTCACGCACCTCCCACTGGTTCTCGCCTGCTCCTCCTGTGAAGAGGATGATGTCCACTCCGCCCATCGCAGCTGCATACTGACCGATGTATTTCTTAATGCGGTAGGTGTACATTTCTTTTGCCAGACGAGCCTTATCGTTTCCAGCTTCAATAGCTGCTAGAATATCGCGGAAGTCGCTCGACGCTTCGCTCACACCAGCCAAACCAGACTTCTTGTTCAGCAGGTTGCTGATACCTGCTGTGTCGAGTCCCAACTTGTCCATGAGGAATGTGACTGCTCCTGCATCGATATCACCGCTACGAGTACCCATGATAAGTCCCTCGAGTGGTGTCAGACCCATTGAGGTATCGACGCATTTGCCGTCTTTTACTGCAGCGATTGATGCTCCGTTTCCGATGTGGCAAGTGATTATCTTTTTACCTTCAGGTTTCACTCCAAGGAACTCGCAGACACGCTGACTGACATATCTGTGACTTGTTCCGTGGAAACCGTAACGGCGCACTCCGTATTTGGTGTACAGCTCGTAGGGAAGGGCATACATATATGCGTAGTCGGGCATTGTCTGATGGAAAGCGGTATCGAATACTCCAACTTGTGGCACGTTGGGCAGACAGGCTTTCACTGCGTTCACTCCCTTGATGTTGGCTGGGTTGTGAAGTGGTGCAAGGTCGTTGCAACTTGCAAACACCTCCATCACTTCATCGTTGAGTAGTACACTCTTGTTGAATTTCTCTCCTCCGTGTACCATTCTATGGCCTACAGCATCGATTTCGCTCAGCGATTTCAGCACTGCAGTCTTTCCTTCTGTCAGACATTTGAAGATGAGTTGAACACCAGCTGTATGTTCAGCAATCGGCTGATTGATTTGAATCTTCTCTCCATTCAACTTCACTTTGATAAATGAGTCAGGCAGGCCTATCTTCTCTATACCTCCTGACGTGATGACCGACTTGTCAGTCATGTCGTACAATGCATATTTGATGGAACTGCTACCACAGTTCAAAACTAATATTTTCATATCTTTTTCTCGTTTCGTTTTTCATTATTATTTTGCATCCATCGCTTGGCAGGCAGTGATAGCAACCATCTTATAGATGTCGTCAACAGAACAGCCGCGACTCAGGTCGTTTACAGGACGTGCAATACCTTGAAGGATAGGGCCTATCGCATCTGCGTTACCCAGTCGCTGTACTAGTTTGTAGGCAATATTTCCTACCTCCAAACAAGGAACAACCAGCACATTTGCCTTTCCAGCAATCTCGCTATCTGGTGCTTTTTTCTGTCCTACGCTTGGTACGAGGGCTGCATCTGCCTGCAGTTCTCCGTCGATTTTTAGGTTGGGAGCCATCTCCTGAGCCAGACGTGTAGCTTCTACCACTTTGTCAACTACCTCGTGCGATGCGCTTCCCTTTGTTGAGAAACTCAGCATTGCTACGCGTGGATCGGCAAATCCTGCCACACTCTTTGCTGTCTGAGCTGTGCACACAGCAATTTGTGCCAACTGACCTGCATCTGGCATAGGAGTGACTGCTACGTCACCTATTACCAACACACCCTCTTCGCCATATTGTGGGGTTTGGGTAATCATCAGCATCGCACCGCTCACACATGTGATGCCTGGAGCACACTTGATAATCTGAAGGGCAGGACGCAGGGTGTCACCTGTAGTCGATAGTGCTCCAGATATCTGTCCGTCGGCATCACCGCTTTTGATGATGAGACAGCCGAAGTAAAGAGGGTTGAGTACTTGCTCACGCGCTTTCTCGATGGTCATACCTTTCTTCTGACGCAATTGGAATAGCAGTTGAGCATACGCTTCTGTCTTTTCTGATGTTGCAGGGTCTATGATAGTAGCTTTGTCAATATGCTTCAATCCCAGTTTACCTGCGTACGATTTGATTTCATCGGGGTTCCCAATGAGGATAATGTCGGCGATATCGTCGGCTAGCACGCGGTCGGCAGCCGTAATGGTGCGTTCTTCCATACTCTCAGGAAGCACAATACGCTGCTTGTTCGACTTCGCGCGTTCAATGATAGATTCAATAAGAGACATATTTTTGATTTACAATTTAATGATTTACAATTTACAATTGGTTGCTAGTTGCTTGCTAAGCGTGAAGTTCGGGATAGGCCGTTTGGCAATTATTAAAGCCCTGTCTTGAAAACTCGAATCACAGCCGAGTTGAATCCTGCATGATCCATCTCGTTCAAGCCCTTGATGGTATAGCCTCCAGGAGTGGTCACACGGTCAATTGCCTGTTCAGGATGTTCGCCTGTCTCATGCAACAGTTCGGCTGCACCTTTCATTGTCTGGATAGCAATCTTCAGCGCATCAGGCGGATAGAAGCCCATCTCTACGCCAGCTTCGGTCTGCACTCGGAGGAATCGCATTACATAAGCAATGCCACACGAAGCCATCAGCATACCTGGTGCAATCAGTTTCTCCTGACACACGAATGTGTCGCCCACAATCTTAAACAGATTCTCCACCTTATTTATTATTGAAGCATCAACTCCCTCAGCAGCGCTGATAAAAGTCATACTCTCGCAGAACTCTGCAGCGATGTTAGGAATAACATAGAACACAGAAGGAATCTCGCACCCATTGTTGTGCAACATGTCGTTAATCTGCTCCAGCGTGATGCCCGCAGCCAGCGAAATCAACGTCTGCGAAGCTTTCAGGTTGCTCTTGATATCTTTTATCACAGTCTCCACCTGCCAAGGTTTTACCGCAATGACAATCATGTCGGTATCCTTCGCTGCCACATTATCGTCAGTCGTGATGTCGATATTAGGGCAGTCGTCCTTGATTCTGTTCAATTTCTCTATGTGTACGCCAGAAACCGTGATGTTCATGTCCTTACCACGCTTGCTCCAGCCTCTGACCAAAGCACCTCCGATATTTCCAGCACCGATAACCGATATGTTCATAACTTGTCCGTTTTTAGAAATTTCCAACAAAGGTACAAAATAATTCATAATTCATAATTCATAATTCATAATAAAGTACGTTTTTCTGTGGAAACTGATGAAAAAACAAGGATTTTGGCACATAATTATTGATAATGCATTGTGCATTATGAATTATTTTACTATCTTTGCACCCGCAAAGAGTTAGATATCAATTTAAAAGAAGAGAATTATGGCTTATGTAATTACAGACGACTGCGTAATGTGTGGAACATGCGCAGGTGAGTGCCCATCAGAGGCAATCTCTGAAGGTGACGGCAAGTATGTTATCGATCCTAATGCATGTGTTGACTGCGGTACTTGTGCAGACGCATGCCCAACAGGTGCAATCACACCAGGAGAATAACACTCTCGCGATCTACAAACAAGGCACCATTAGTCATTACGACTGGTGGTGTTTTTTTGTTTACTCCTAGGGGAAAAAAGTGTTACCCTTAAGGGAAAATTTTGTTACCCCTAGGGGCTGCAAAAAAATCATGCAAAACTCATTATCTTTTTACTGAGTAGTTGTTCGTGTTTTTTATAGTTGTAAACAATAAAACGAGACAATTTACGTTTATTGTAATATGAAGCTTCAAAATGTGAAACATTTGATAAGGTATTTGCTGACTATGGTGACTGTCTGCATGGCATGGGCCGCCCCTGTGTGTTTGTTAACTGATGGTGGTGCTATCAGTGCTCAGCCACGCAAGGTGATGAATCGTCCGTATATTGATCAGCGTCCTTTCCACTATGGTTTCCATGCAGGATTGCATGTGCAGGATATTGAGTTTACAAACAATGGTTTTATCGATGCAAACGGGAACCAGTGGTTTGCCGATGTGCCCAACTACGACCCTGGATTCACTGTGGGTATATTGGGAGAACTGAAGTTGCATAACAACATCGCCCTACGTGTAATTCCTACAATGCATTTCGGAGAGAAAAACACTTGGTTTTACAATCAGACAACAGGTGAGCACCAGATTCAGAACATGAAGTCGACCTTCATCTCTATTCCGATTGATTTGAAGTTCTCCGCAGATCGTTTTAACAACTACCGTCCTTATGTGATGTGTGGTGTGAATCCGATGTATGACCTCACGGTGAAGAAGCAGCGTAACTTGTTGTTACGTCCGTTCGATTGTTTCTTAGAGGTGGGACTTGGGTGTGACTTCTACTTGCCTTATTTCAAGTTTATCCCTGAGATTAAGTTTTGCTTTGGTTTGCTTGATATTATCAACAGCAAGCGAAAGGATTTGACAGATCCTGCTCTGATGAACTTTACGCAAAGTGTGGATAGGGGTCAAAACAAAATGATTGTTTTCACATTTTATATTGAATAGGTCTTATGGGACCCATGGGTCTTATGGGTCTTATGGGTCTTATGAGTCTTATGAGTCTCATGGGCCTCATGGATCTTATGAGTCTTATTGGGCCTATAAGTCCTACAACCTTATAGTTGCCTTATTGTAAATATTTGCTGAAATCAACAACTCGGATTTCGGAAGATTTCTTTTCCTTCTTTGGCTTCTCCTCCTTCACCTTAACCGGTTTCTCTGTTTTCACCTTCTCTGGCTTCGTCGCCTTTACTTTTTGGGTTTTTGTAGTCTTGCTCTTCTTTGTCACTGTAGTTGCTACAGATGTACCAGCGAAGTGCTGACGTACAGCTTCTATGACATCTTGGCGTGAAGGCAGTGAGGTAATGGTTGATACTTCCTGTATGGGTGCGCTCTCATTGCCGAATCGGTCAGTAGCAGTTACGGCATAGAAACTTTTGGTGAGGGCGCGTCCTGCTATCTGATAGTTGGTGGTAGGAATGCGTTGTGCGAGTAGGTTCTCTGCTTTGGTCACATCGACAGGATAGATGTTGCTTCCGTAGATGTTGAAATAGACAGTTTGCCAACGACCTTCGTTCATCGGCTCACGGAAGTCCCAGCGTATGATGCCGTCCTTGTAAACGAGGTTGGAGGGTTGTGAGGGGGCAATGGTATCGGACGACCAAGTCATGCGTGTAGTGAGTGCAGGGTAGGGAAAGAATTCCTCACAGGTTGCATCGTAAATGCCTTTGAGGTTGCGTGTGAGGTAGTCACTGCGATAGAATGCGATGCCTCCCATACCTGAGTTGCGAGCGGTGTGCATCTCTGCACGTACTTCGTTGAGCTGCCAACGTCCTTCTTTGGGGTCAAGAAAGTAGATGCCGAGTCCTGCTGCGATGGGATGTCCGTAGTTGTGCTCTGCCCAGTCATAGACGAAAGGATAGAAGTGGTCCCCTTGAAAGTACATCATTGGGAAGAGCATGTCTTGGATGTTGTCGCGCAACCAAGCTTGTGGGTCTTGGAAGACACCATCATAGCAGTCCCACCCTCCTGAGCGATAACGTGTGAGGCTGCGATATTTCCCGATGGGACTACTGCTGAGTTTCACCCAAGGTTTGACGGCTTTCACTTCATCGTGTACACGGCGGACAATGCGTGTGATATTGTCGCGTCTCCAATCGGCTTTTGACATACCCGAAGAGGCTTTGTAGAGGTTATCATCGCTAAAGCGATACATACTTTCTGGATAGCGGATATAGTCGAGGTTGATGCCATCGACATCATAGCGTTCGACGATTTCACGAGCGATGCTTGCTATGTAGTCAGCTGTTCCTGGTTGACCTGGTATCATAAACACTTCTCCACCTACAGTCTTGGTGAGGTTGGCGTGATGGCGTGTAACAGACATGTTGCCATAGGATCTTTGACGCTGAGCTGTTCCTAAGGGAATGCTGACGAGCCATGTGTGTAGTTCCATACCGCGACGATGACATTCTTCGATAGCAAAGGCAAGAGGGTCGTAGATTGGAGCTCGACCAGCATGACCTGTGATGGTTTCGTCCCAGGTCTCAATGTCGGATGGATAGATGACACTTCCGCGTATACGAGTTTGGAGGATGACAACGTTGATGTTGGCTCGTTGCAGTTTGTCGAGGATGGCAATCAGTTCCTGTTTCTGGCGTTCGGTGCTTGATGCATCGGTTGCTTTGGTGCGTGGCCAGTCGATTCCTCCGATGGTGGCCAGCCACACTGCTCGCTCTTCACGCTTCGGATAATTGACATCGAAAATGTTTTGTGCTGACGCAACTGCCGAAAGCACGAAAAGTACCAATAATAATATGTTGTTTGCAATCTTTTGCATTGGATTCTATAATTTTGGTGCAAAGTTACAAAAAAGTTTAGAGTTTCGTGTTGAGTGTTTGGAGTTTTTTCGTATCTTTGCACAAATTCTGATGATTTGACATGAAGAAATCCATTTGGTTACCTATACTCCTCTTTTGTGCGGGTGCAGCTGTCTATATCTACTCGGGTATTGATTATAATGCGTGGAAGGAGAACCTTCCCTTGATAATTGCCGATTTGGCAATAGTGGTGTTGCTCCATTTCATGTTGAAGAAGAAAGAGGCGTACGAAGATGAACGTAAGGGAAAATCGTAATAAAATAGATAGATTATGAAGAAATTATTATTGGCAGTGTTGCTCACAGTGGCAACCACAAGTGCTTTTGCACAATTCACAAAAGGAACGAAGTATGTAGGTGCATCACTTACAGGTTTGAATTTGGCAATCAACGATCGTCAGCATTTGTCTTTCGGCCTTGATGCAAAGGCCGGCTACTTCATCAAAAACTACTGGATGGTCGAGGGTACCTTCGGTTGGCATACCTCAAGGACACATCTGGATCGTTGTCAGATTGGAGCGAAGCTTCGCTACACACAGGTTGAGAACGGATTGTATTATGCTTGCGGATTGAAGTATGTACACGAACGTAAGAGTTTCAACGACCTACAACTCACTCCAGAGTTGGGTTATTGCTATTATCTCAACCACTATATCTCTGTAGAGCCTGCTTTGTACTACGACATGAGCTTTACGAACTTTTCGAATAAGAGCGAAGTAGGTCTGAAAGTAGGCATAGGTATTTACTTCTAGTTTAAGCCAACCCATCTTTGGATGGGTGAGAGTCAACTGCAAATAATAAATGAGGATGCAAGCGCATCCTCATTCTTTTTATTTGACGGTTCCGGTGTAGAAGTCGGTAATCTGTATGATGGCTCGTGTGCAGACAGGACAGAAATCCTCAACCTCATTGACGTTCATTCGGCACAACTCGGCTGGACGATAAGCTCCACGAGCCATATAGCCAGCTCCCTCGAACACTCCAACGCGCTTGGTTTTTGCATTCAGATCCTCACGTGTTCCTCCTTGCTGTGTATTGGTAGGACGTGAAGTCTGTTGATTATTGTTAGTGGTGGTAGGGATGGGTGTGCCTGGGGCGATGAGGTCTTTCCACTTCTTATTGAAATCCTTCAACGTCGTGATATTCGGTTCCCATGGTTCTGTATCAGCCGGATACCACTCTACATGGTTGTCACCATAGTTGTATTCATCAGCGAGGCCTGCATAAGAGTGTCCGAATTCGTGTACCAGCACCTGCTTGAAGGTAGCGTGGTCGCTCGATGAGCACATCCACTGATTGTAGATACCTCCACCTCCATAACGAGATGTATTGATGAGAACGATGATATGTTCAAATGGTACTCCACTCAATAGGTCGAACAGCTTGTGGACAGCCGAAGTTGTCAGATAGCGGTCACTATAGAATGTGTCGTAGTGTGAACGAAGCACTGTGTCGTGCCAAATGCCCTTTCCTGGTTCAGATGGCCCGCTTTCGTTCGAAACACTTCCAACGGCTACTACATTGAAACGGTTCTTCATTGATTTGAACGGTTCGTGTGAGAAGATGGCATCAGCGGCTCGTTGACAGTCTTTGTAGAACTTATCCATTTCGTTGGCAGTATATCCTTCTGCTACGATGGCGAGATCGACGCACTGGCTGATGTCACCGCTGCGGACAATATACTTGAAAGGAATCCCGTTATCGCCTACAGGACGGATGAGAATGTCCTTTGGATCGACGCTGTGTGTCATGACGGCTGTCACCTTATTATGATTATCTGTAAGTGTCACCCGTATATTGATAGGACGCTTCGGGAATGGAATGTTGTAGCTGGCTTCGAAGGCGCGTTTCATTTTCGTAGCCTCTGTTTCGTTTAGCCACTCTTGGAACAGGGTGGAGAATGTGTGAACGTAAATGAGTTTTCCCGATGCTTGGTCGAACACGTTGATTTGTGCATTACCGAGAAGGAAGGTTTCTGCCAAACGTGCTCTGCGACCTGCCCATTTTGGTTGCTTGTAGAGTTGACAGAGTTGGATGTACTGTGATGCACTGTCGCCTCCGAAGACATAATCGAGGCGAAGTGTGTTGTCTTCAAAATAGTCGTCGAAGTTCTGAGCACTGGCCGATGTTGCCAGAGCAATTAAAAATGATAAGATAATTTGTTTCATATTGTTAATTGTTTTTTGAGGTTTTTGGGTGTTCTTGGCCTCTGGGCCCTATAAGTCTCATGAGTCCTATAGGTTTTATTATTCCTATGTCTTAGAGCTTGGAAGATAGGCTTTCAGGGCTTGGCCTGTATAGCTTTCGGGGCATTGCACCACGATTTCTGGAGTACCAGCACAGACGAGGTAACCTCCTTCGGCTCCACCTTCTGGTCCTAAGTCGATGATATGGTCGGCACTTTTGATGATTTCCATGTTGTGCTCGATGATGAGGATGGAGTGTCCTCTTGTGATGAGCGACTGGAATGCAGAGAGCAATTTCTTGATATCGTGGAAATGAAGCCCTGTGGTTGGTTCGTCGAAGATGAACATCGTAGGTTTTGTCTTCTCCTGCGAGAGGTAGTAGGCGAGTTTTACACGCTGGTTTTCTCCTCCAGAAAGGGTTGAAGATGTCTGCCCGAGTTTAATGTATCCCAGCCCTACATCCTGCAGCGGTTTTAGCTTGCTGACAATTTTCTTCTGTCCATGTTCACCGAAGAACTCGACTGCCATATTGACGGTAAGGTTGAGTATATCGTGAATGTCCTTTCCGTGAAATTTAACTTCGAGGATGTCATTCTTGAATCGTTTTCCGTGACACGACTCACATTCCAGCACCAGGTCATTCATGAACTGCATCTCGACCGTGACTGTTCCTTCGCCCTTACATTCTTCGCATCGGCCACCCTCGGTGTTGAACGAGAAGTATTGTGGGGTGTAGCCCATCTGTTTGGCGAGTTGTTGACTGGCCATCAACTTACGAATCTCATCGTAGGCTCCGATATAGGTCACAGGGTTGCTGCGTGTGGAAGTGCCAATAGGATTTTGGTCGACAAACTCAATGCTTTCAACCATACTGACATCTCCCTCAAGGGCTACAAACTGTCCAGGACGATCACAAACACGATCCATTTGGCGCATCATTGCACGATAGAAGATGTCGCGTACCAATGTGGATTTCCCACTTCCACTCACACCTGTAACAACCGTCATCACGTTAAGTGGAATCTTCACATCGATACCCTTGAGGTTGTTCTCACGTGCACAGCGTATGAGGATGTAGTTGTTCCATGGTCGACGACTGAATGGAACTTCGATGGTTTCACGATGGGTGAGGAAGTCGATGGTGTGGGATGGGATATCCTTAATACTTTTAGTTGGCGAACTGCCAATCACGTCGCTTGCATTACCTTTCCATACAACCTGTCCCCCCAGACGTCCGGCATCGGGACCGATATCTATGATGTAGTCAGCAGCACGGATGATTTCCTCATCATGCTCAACAACCACAACCGTATTGCCGATATCGCGCAACTCCTTCAATACGGTGATGAGACGTTGTGTGTCGCGACTGTGAAGTCCAATGCTTGGTTCGTCGAGTATGTAAAGGCTACCGACCAAACTGCTGCCCAAACTGGTAGCAAGGTTGATACGTTGGCTTTCTCCACCCGAGAGTGTGTTGCTCAGACGATTGAGCGTCAGATAGGAGAGCCCTACATCCATTAGGAACTGCAGGCGGTTATTGATCTCAACTAGTAGCCGCTTAGCGATAGTATAGTCGTGCTCAGATAGGTGGAGGTTTTTGAAAAAATCGTAGAGGTCTGCTATAGGCATCTCTACCAATTCGGTGATGCTGCGTCCACCGACCTTCACATAGTTTGCCTCGCGCTTCAAACGTGTTCCGTGGCAGGTCGGACATATCTCCTTTCCACGATAGCGGGAAAGCATGACACGATATTGAATCTTGTATTGGTTTTCGCGTAGCATGTCGAAGAATCGATCGATGCATGGAATGTCGGCTGTGGAATGCCCCATCGCATCAGTGACTCCATGCCACAGGAAGTCTTTCTGCTCTTGTGTGAGATTGTAATAAGGCTCAAAAATAGGGAAGTCGTATGAGGTGGCAATGCGGCAGAACTCAGTCTTCCAGGCGCTCATCTTTTCTCCTCGCCAGCAAAAAACAGCTCCTTCGTACACACTCATTTCCTGATTTGGAATCACGAGCGATTCATCGATTCCCATTATTTTCCCGAACCCCTCACATGTTGGACAAGCTCCGATAGGAGAGTTAAATGAGAACATGTGCTCGGTAGGTTCCTCAAATTTCATCCCATCGGCTTCGAATGCCAAGGAAAAGAAGTGAATGGTTTCCTTCCCATCGCAGAGGAACTTCAAAATACATTGTCCTTCTCCTTCGTAGATGGCGGTTTCGCATGAATCGACTAAGTGACTGATGTTTGCTTTGTCATCACGTACAGTCATACGTGAGATTATCAGACAAGTTTTGCCATCAATCGTGTCAGTGAGCGAAAGACCTTGTTTGTCATACAGCGCAATTTGTTCTGCTTCTGACCTTCCGTTACGACATATCAATGGACAGAGCACCATGAACCGAGTGCCTTCTGGGTAGCAATTCATGCAGTTGATGATATCCTCTTGCGAATGTTTTTTTACTTCCTGTCCGCTGATAGGCGAGAACGTGTGTCCTGCTCTTGCAAAAAGCATGCGAAGATAGTCATAAATCTCTGTCGATGTGCCAACCGTACTCCGAGGATTACGACTGATTACCTTTTGCTCGATAGCGATAGCGGGAGGTATTCCCTCGATAAAATCGCATTCGGGTTTCCCCATCCTTCCCATGAACTGGCGTGCATACGTGCTGAGACTCTCTACATATCTGCGTTGTCCTTCTGCATAGAGAGTGTCGAAAGCCAGGGAAGACTTTCCTGAACCACTCACACCTGTGATGACGACGAGTTGGTTGCGAGGAATCTCCACACTGATATTCTTCAAATTATTGACACGAGCACCCTTGATTTTGATTGAGTCCATAGTGATGGTCTTTTTAGCTTATTAGTCCTATTCGTCTCATTAGTCCCACGAGTTCCTTAGGTCCTATTCTTTTAATAGTGCTGCCATTTGCTGTTGCACTTCCTTTGCTTTCTCTGCAGCAACCTCAGCAAAACGCTCGGTGTTGTCGGCATAAATGATAGCACGTGATGAGTTGACAATGAGTCCGCAGTCCTTTGTCATCCCATATTTGCACACCTCTTCAAGACTACCTCCTTGGGCACCAATACCTGGTACCAAAAGGAAATGGTCGGGAACCACTTTGCGGATGTCTTCGAACATTTTACCTTGTGTGGCACCCACAACATACATCATTCTGTCGGCATCAGCCCATTGCTGGCTCTTCTTCAGTACCTTCTCAAACAGGCGTTCGCCCTCAGAGTCCTTTGTGAGTTGGAAGTCCTGACTACCTTTGTTGCTTGTCAAAGCCAATACGATGACCCACTTACCAGGATATTCAAGGAATGGAGTCACACTATCTTCACCCATATATGGTGCAACAGTCAGAGCATCGACACCCATCTCTTCAAAGAAACAGCGTGCATACATCTTTGATGTATTGCCGATATCTCCTCGTTTCGCATCAGCTATGATGAAATGGTGGGGGTAGTTTGTCTGTAGATAACGGATTGTTTTATCGAGGCTTTTCCATCCGTCGAGCCCTCCGCACTCATAGAATGCGAGATTGGGTTTGTAAGCGATACAATAGGGGGCGGTAGCATCGATGATGGCTTTGTTGAAAGTATAGACGGGGTCATCGCTGCTTAGCAGATGCTGAGGAATCTTCTTGATATCTGTATCCAGTCCTACGCACAGAAATGAGCGTTTCTCTTTAATCTGTGAAATGAGTTCTTGTCTGTCCATGATTGAGCGTTAAAACATTTTGTTTGAATGATTGTGCAAAGTTACTAAAAAGTTTTTTCTTGACGTATGTCATGACTCTGTTTTTTGTCTGAATTCTATAAAAAAAGATTGCTTATCTCACGATAGGCAACCTCATACTAACCTTAAAATAAATCTAATACCATGAAAAACACGATGCAAAGTTACGATTAAATCTTTATAACTACAAAGAAAAAATAAGTAAAAATGCATGTTTTATGTTGTCAAACATAATTTGAGCTACTTTATTCTACATAAACTACCAGTCCTTTGAGATATTCCCCTTCTGGATGGAAGATGTTAATGGGATGATCGGCTGGTTGATGAAGTTGGTGCAGAATCCTGACATTACGTTTTGCTTGTGCAGCAGCGGTGAAGATTGCTGTGCGGAAATTGTCTTTCGTCACAACCTGCGAACAACTGAATGTAAAGAGAATGCCGCCTGGTTGTATTTTTTCTAACGCTTTCTGGTTCAGACGTGAGTAGCCCTTAAGCGCATTACGCAGCGCGTCCTTATGTTTTGCAAATGCAGGAGGGTCAAGGATGATGAGGTCGTAGGGTGTCGACATGTTGTCGAGAAACTTAAATGCATCCTCAGCAAATGCTTTGTGACGTGGGTCGTTGGGATAGTTGAGTGCAACGTTGGCATTGGTCAGGTCGATTGCTTTCTGTGAAGAATCTACAGAATGGACAAGCTTTGCGCCTCCTCGCATTGCATAGAACGAGAAACCACCTGTGTAGCAGAACATGTTGAGCACATTGCGTCCTTTGGCATATTGCTCCAGCAGACTGCGATTCTCGCGTTGGTCAACGAAGAACCCGGTTTTCTGACCTTTGAGCCAATCTACATGGAACTTGAGTCCATTCTCGATTGCGATGTCTTCCGAACTGCCTCCAAACAGAAATCCGTTTTCCTGGCCTAAATCTGCCTTGAACGGTAGGGTGGTCTCTGATTTATAAAAGATATTCTCTATTGTTGTGCCCATCACAGCTTTCAATGCTTCAGCGATGGTTGTTCGGTCAACGTGCATACCAACAGAATGTGCCTGCATTACTGCTGTCTTCCCATAGATGTCGATGACAAGTCCAGGTAGATTATCACCCTCTCCATGTACCAGACGATAGGTGTTGTTGGAAGGACTTCCTACGACTCCGATACATTTCCTGACATCGTAGGCGGTAGTCAGACGTTTTTCATAAAAAAACTGATCGATGGGTTCCTGCTGGAATGAGAGTACACGAACCATGATGGAACCGATTTGGTAGTGGCCTGTGGCAATGAATTCTTTGTTGTTTGTGTACACTTCCACCACTTCGCCCTCTTCAGGTTCTTGGTCAAAATAACTGATTGCTCCTGAGAATACCCACGGATGGAATCGTTGCAGGGACTCTTCCTTTCCTCGTTTAAGATAGATTTTCTTCATGTTCTTCTTCGCTTGCGGCTGTATTGTCAGCCTGAGTTTCTGATTCGTTTTCGCTTTTCGTTATAATGAGATGATAATCCTTACTTGTTTCAAGTCGCTGGAGTTCTTCGTGAATGCGGATACACGCCCATGCATCCAAAGCTGCGTAAGCTTTTTGTGCATCGGTGAGGAAATCGGCTTCCCAGTTGCTAAGTTGCTGTTTTTTGCTAATCATCTTGCCAAATAAGTTTGCATAGATCTTTTGAAGGCTGCAATCTTTGATACCGATTTGTGTTATCTCATTCTGCACATCGATGAACGTACCAGGCTGGAACATACGACGTTGACGCAATCCGTGAATATCGTCTTTCCACGACAGGGCTATCTTGACAATGGTTTGGTCTTCTAATAGACGTACTAGCGAGGTGGGCAGTCCGATATGGTTGAGACGGAACAGGAAACAGGTATCGTAGGTTGCTACTTGTAGCAAGGCAACTTTATGGCTCACATAACGCTGAAAGACAGGGCGTGTCTCTGTATCGAATCCAAGGATGGATTGAGTCATGAGATAATTCACGGCCTTCTCTGCGTCGCGCTCTGTGGTGATGGTGTAGATGCGTCCTGTGAACACTTCTTTTGGCAGCGTACTGATTCGCTGTTTGTCGTATTTGTCGTATATCGTCTTAGTCATCAATATCTGTAATAGTATACTTCACTTCGTGGATAGCACGAAGTACATTTACAAGTTTCTGTCCCCAATCGGTCCTGAAATTTTGGTTACACAGTTCAAGCGCACTCATCATCTCGTCCTCTACACCTTGTTTATATATATAGGCGAAGTTCTTGATGTCTTGGTAAATGTCTGCGAGGTTTTCGCTGATGGTCATCAGAATGGGCTCGTCGCTGTATTTCATGTCATCGACAAACACATCGAGATAGTCATCCTTATCGGCCATGATGTAGGCAATATTGTTTCGGATGATGTCATAGTTCTCTTCTGTGACATAATCGGAAAGCATGTTGTCCGAATAAGTCTCATACTGAGGTAGTAGCGAGCCTTTCAAGTAGAGTAGGGGTAGCAGTTTGCTCATCGTATCGACAAACTCTTCGCGGCTACGTCCTTCGGAATCTTCGAGGTAGGCACAGTATTGTACAGCTACCGTAACGAACTCTAATATGTCACGCTGATATAAGGGGTTGTCTTGAGTTTTCATTTGTTTTTATATGAAATTGATATCTGTAATAACGTATGCACCAACGGCTTCGTTCAATCGCTGAACCATTTCCGAACGATTCATCATCATGTCGTTTTTCAATGCAGCTGACTTGATTCTCACGTAGAGCGTTTGGTTTTTGATGAATAGCTCTCCTGTATAGTTGTTGATGGTTTTACCCATCACTTCCGGCCATAATTCTATGAGCCGATGCTGATTGAGGGGCGTTTCCAGTCCAACTTCACGCAGGTAGGCGTTCAGCAGGTTGGTTATCGATTCGGTCTTTCTACGTTCCATAAGTTTCTATTCGTTGATAACGCCTCCTTTGACATTAAAAATCTTGTAATCGCCTTGCGAGCGTTCCAGGATTCTGTCGAGATTCTCGCGATTGGTATCTGTAATGAAGATTTGCCCGAATGCTTCGTCGGATGCGAGGTTGATGATTTGTTCCACACGATTCGCATCGAGTTTGTCGAAGATGTCATCGAACAACAGCAACGGGGTTGTTTTGCTGCCCGTCTGTTTCAGGAAGTTGAACTGTGCCAGCTTCAGACTGATGAGGTAAGTTTTGTTCTGACCCTGCGAACCTTCACGTTTGATGGGGTAGTCACCCAGTGTCATTGTGAGGTCATCTTTATGAATGCCGTGCAGGCTGAATCCTACTGCGCGGTCTTTGGCTCTGTCACGTTGGATGACTTCCAGCAACGGGCCACGTTGGCAATGACTGGTATAGGTCAATCCAACCAGTTCGTGATTGCCTGAGATACGAGCATAGTAATTTTGAAATACGGGTATGAACTCCGTGATGAACTCATTGCGCATCTTGTATATGGGCTCTCCGCAGTTTGCCATCACTTCTTCGTATGCGCTCATGATTTCTTCGTCGGGTTCTTCTTCTTGTTTCAATAGTATATTACGCTGTTGAAGCGCAGCATTATATCGCATCAACAGACTCATGTAAGTCGGGTTGTACTGAGAAATCACGATGTCCATGAAACGTCTGCGCTCATCGCTTCCTCCTAGAATCAGTTCATGGTCGTTAGGCGAAACAAGTATCAATGGAAGCAATCCGATATGTTCTGCCAGTTTCTTATAGGCTTTCTTGTTGCGTTTGAATTGTTTCTTTTGGTGCAGTTTCAGTCCACATGATACTTCTTCTGTATTTCCATTCAGATCGTACAGGCCCTGAATCATAAAGAATTCCTCACCGTGTCGCACGTTCTGCGAGTCAACGGCATTCGTGGCACTCTTGGTGAACGACAGGAAATAAATGGCATCGAGCACATTGGTCTTTCCCTCTCCGTTACTGCCTACAAAACAGTTGATGTTGGGCGAGAAGTCAAGTTCGGCTTCCTTGATATTCTTATAGTTGAGGATGGTGATGTGATTCAGTATCATGATGTTATTTGTATTGTACCGTGATTGATTTGATGCGTTCACCCGTGTCTGCAACTGCAGCTTCGCGAGGGAAATAAACGGGCATATTTTTTTGAATCGGTAGGATGCGTAGCGTCAGGCGTTTGGTAGTTTCAGGCAGTCGCCATAGGGCATACTGGAATTCCCGCCCGTTGTAGAAATTGTCATCTATGAGTTTTTCTCCGTCATACAGCCGAGCACAATCGCCATAGTAGTGTATGCTTAACAGACCCTGATGATCGGCTGGCAGTTCGATGGTGTAGGTTGCCGCTTTCTCGAAATCGGCATCTGTTGGCTCTTCTGCCACTTTATTTGCTCCGATTGTAATTGTTCTTGATGGTGCAGCCTCTTGTGTTTTGGTATAATTGAGCGCTTGTTGGGCCTTCTGCGTTTGTAGCTCGTCAAGAAACAATTTCCCAGCTGTGTCCGAGTCGAGGAGATAGATATTTTTATAGACGGGTTGTTGTGTACCTTTTGCTTTTAGGTTTCTAAGCACTTTTCCGTCTATGGCTAATTCTGTCGCGATACCCTCAATTTGTTCCATGTAGATCTTGCCATCACGTCTGGCAATTAGTTGTGCTGTTGCATAGCGGATGCCATCGATGTTGACGGGGAAGATGCAAACTGTGTTCGCGGGAATGGTGATGGGTTTCTCGGGAAACTTCATTCCGCTCACCTCGAATTGAACGCCGGTTTTGGCTTTCAGATTTTGAAAGCGTTCGTAATTGTTGACGAAGACAAAAGCGGAACCGTTTTTCTCACGATACGACCAGCGCAGGAACGAGTCGTCACCTTGACGGATGGTCTGGGGATTGGGGTAAACGGTCTGCATCGGTGCCAGTTCGGTTGCGTAGTCATCGATGAACAGATGCAACTTTCGCAACAGATAGAAATGGGGATTGCGTTGCCCAAATTCATTGAGGGGGGCCTGAAAATCATAGGTCATCACAGGCAGGTCATTGTAATTGGTGGCGATGGTCTTCTGGGTTTCGTTCAGGTAGGTCAGTTTGCCTTCGGGATTGGTTCCTCCATGATACATGTAATAGCCCAGCAGGTTGCTGCCGCTACCGAGCTTCACAACTGCCATTGAATAGGCATCTTCGGGGTAGAGATAGACGCGACGATGATATGAGGTCATCATGCCGCCTCCCAATTCACAGGTAAAATAGGGGTATTTCTGTGTCTGTTCCTGTTTTTCGTTCCCATCATATTTCAGCTGCTCACTGGCGATTGCGGTCGAAGAGCGTCCTTCATGAAAGTTGAAGGCTTTGTAGTAGTCGCCAACACCTTCCTGAATGCTGCGGTCCCAGAATCCATCGGCGTAGTCGCCATAGAGCGGAATCATCTCTCCGAACGGAACGGGTGTAGCCAGTTCGGGCCATCCGGTTCTGGTGTAGAAAGGTAATTCGAATCCAATCGTTTTGGCAATGTCTTTCAGCGCCATGAGATAAGAGCCATGTCCACGATATTCATTATCGAATTGGGCTGCGATGACAGGTCCTCCATCTTTCCACTGCAATCCTTGAACCTGCGTGAATATCTGTCGATAGTATTTCTCGGTGTAGCCAAGAAATATTTTGTCTTCACTTCGTGTTTTACACCCTTTTGCAAACACCCAGTCGGGAATGCCGCCGTTTCTTGCTTCTCCGTGACAGAATGGACCTATACGTAGCACAACAGGCATTTGTTCTTCTTTGCATATTTCCAGAAATGTCCGCAGATTGCGTTGTCCGCTCCAGTCGTATTGGCCTTCGATTTCTTCAATATGGTTCCAAAAGACATAGCAGGCTAGCATGGTGATGCCACCGGCTTTCATTTGCTTCACTTCATGTTGCCATTCTTCTGCGGGGATACGCGAATAGTGTATTTCACCCATAGCTGGAATCACACGCAGTCCTCCAATCATCAGGCTGTGGGCATCCCATTTCACTGCTGCCCCCAACTTCTGGTCGTGCTTCAAAAGCGTTTTCAGGTAGCACTCGTCAACCTTGAAGGCGGTCCCGTGACGGATTCCTTGGGGGAAACTCACTTCGTCCGACACATCTTTCCAAGTGTGTCCATGGTCGGTCGAACGGACTGCCCCATATCGTTTGTTCCGATACATGTCAAAATATACATATAAGGTGTCTCCGACGTAGAGTGGGGCTGGCCCTTCCGCCCAATAGTTGCCTGTGATTGGCGCCGACACCTCTACGGGGAATCCTTTCCTGATGTCATTTGTCCGTGTCACCCGAATGTTCTTCTCGGCAGGTGCCGAGTTTTCGTTTTTCACCACCATAATCAGTTCCTTCGTGACCGGATCTTTGGCTATTGCTGCATCGATGGCACTGAAGGTGGGGTTGAAAAACATTCGGGTCTTCGTGAACGTTTTGAAGTCCTTTGTGGTTGTACAATAGATGCGATGGTTCCATTGCTTCTCCGATTCACTTGTCGGTACATAGCTGTGCCGTCCCGGGATGGTGGTTGCCCAGAAGATATAGAATGTTTTCGACGGCTCGTCATAGAACAGTTCGGGTGCCCAGCTGTTCGTGGCAGTCGGTTCGTCTTTCATCACCGGAATTGCCACCTGCTCGCTCCAATTTATCAAGTCTTTCGATGACGCATAGCCTATAATCTGGTCATACCAGCTCGATGTCCACACCATGTGGAACGTGCCGTCGGGTCCTTGTACAATGCTGGGGTCGCGCAACAGCCGGTCTTTGCCTACAGTGGGAACCATCAGCGGCTGATTGTCGTTGAGGGCTGTCCAGGTCTTGCCGTCGTAGCTGTAGGCGAGATGCAGACCGCTGCGTTCGCCCCTGAAATATGAAAAGAGGTACACATCTTTCGCTACGGCCGCCATTGTCGAGCCGAACATCATCAAGATGACCAAAATGAGTCTAATCGTTTGCTTGTTCATGTGCAGTTGATTAATTATTGGTGCAAAGTTACGAAAAAAAATGAAAAAATAAAGAAAAATAAAGAAAATGGTAATTGGTAAATGGTCAAATCGTAAATAATTATTATCTTTGCAGTCGAAAATCGCGGTAATAGCTCAGTTGGCAGAGCGTTGGCTTCCCAAGCCGAAGGTCGCGGGTTCGAGCCCCGTTTACCGCTCTACAATGCGGAGGCAACTTTACATTTTCTGTTTTCGAATGTAACTCACATTTATTTTTAATTTGTTAAAGCTATGCTCATTACCACTATTGTCATCGTCGCCATTGTGCTTTTCGGCTGTATCATGATGAGTTCCGTACAGATCAGCCACATCAACCGTGCTGCCGTCGCTATGTTTTGCGGTGTCAGCGCCTGGGTGGTGTATATGCTTCACGGTTCTGACTTCCTAAACCTGATGGGCTATCCCGATTATCAGTTGATTGGGCAGGTCGATGATTATATCGCCACGAACGTCATCGTCAAATACATCAACGAGGCGTGTCAGGTTATCTTGTTCCTGATTGCTACGAACACCATTGTGGAAATCATGAACAACAACGGTGTGTTCGACTCGCTCGTCAAGTGGTTGCGTACCCATAGCAGCCGATTGTTTCTGTGGGAGCTCTCGCTTCTCACATTTGTCATTTCCGCCAATGTCGATAACTTGACGACGGTGGTATTGATGATGACCATCATGGACCAGATAGTCAATTCAAGGCAACAGAAAATCATCTACTCATGCGTCATTCTCATTTCGGCCATCCTCGGAGGTTCGTTCACGGTGATTGGCGACATGACTTCCCTCATGCTTTGGGTGCATGGGGTTGTAACGCCTTCTGCCTATGCTGCCGGACTTATCCTTCCTGTGCTAGCGAGTCTTTGCGTGTTCAATCTGCTCATCTCTCGCATGCTCGTCGGACGTGTCCAGGTGTCTTCGTTCATCAACCGTTTCGATGGCGACGATTCACTGCTGCGGCCATGGCAGAAAGTCCTGTTGCTCTTCATCGGAATAGCAGGGCTGTGGTCAATCCCTACGTTTCACAACGTGACGAAGCTGCCGCCATTCCTCGGGGCACTGTGCGTCTTGGCGCTGATATGGTTGTTGGAGAGCGCATTCACATTCAAGCGTAACGGCAATCGTCTTTTCATTCAGCATAAGTATATCCGCAACACTGAGTTCATCGGCATGCGTCTCATTCTCTATTTCCTGGGCGTTTCGCTCATGATTGGAGCTTTGGTTGAGTGTGGCGCGCTGAAATTCGTGGGCGAACTCATGGCCACACATCTTCACAATGTCTATATCTATGGCGGAGTGATTGGCATTATCTCCAGCCTGATTGACAATATACCGTTTGTGATGGTAGGTCTGCATCTTTTCGAGCAGGATCTGCCCGCATCGGCTTCTGATTTCGTCCAGAACGGCACTTATTGGCAACTACTTTCTTTCTGTTCGGCTCTCGGCGGCTCGCTGCTCTATGTTGGAACTCTGGCTGGGCATGCAGTGGTCGAAGTATCGAAGATCAGTTTTACATGGTATGTGCGGAACATCTTTTGGCGCGTACTCATTGCTTGGCTCGTAGGCATGGCCGTTTTTTATGCTACACATTAATCTACTTTCCCTCTGACGGGGGACAAACAATCGCGTTCTATGGAAAAAAACAGATGGGGTATCATATATGGATCGCATGTTGGATTGGCAACGTCGCCTAAGCGGTGGATGGCAATCCGAAACTACATGGAAAAACGGGCTGTGCAGTACGATTTCGTGCAGTCCGAAGGTTCAGGCTCGGTCGAACGGCTGGCGAAGATGCTATGCGACAACAATTACCACACCATCGTGGTGGTTGGAAACGATTCGGCGCTCAACGAGGCACTGAATGGCATTTTTAAGTCCGAACAGCTGCCCGAAGACTTTGCGTTGGGATTGATTCCGAACGGTATCGGAAACGATTTCGCACGATTCTGGGGTGTCGGCGTCGATGATTACAAACACACTGTCGATCGCATCATCGAACGGCGCACGCGTGTCATCGACGTTGGGCTTTGCGTCTATACCGACGAGGACAACGTGCCGGTGAAACGCTATTTCCTCAACTGCGTCAACATCGGACTCGGTGCGCGACTTATCGACATCACCAGCAAAGCCACCCGTCTCATGGGCTCCCGACGTCTTTCCATCATTCCCGTCGCCATTGCGAATGTCTTCGAGCGTAAATCCTTCAATGTGCATATCAAGGCCGACACGGAGGATATCCAACATGAGGTGATGTCCATCTGCATCGGTAACAGCCTAGGATACGGACAGACGCCGAATAGTGTGCCCTATAATTTCATGCTCGATGTCTCGGTGATAACCCGACCGAAGTGGTGGCAGCTGCTCGAAGGGTTCTGGCTACTCGGAAAAGGAAAGTTCCTCAACTACAAAAACGTCCATCCATACCGAGTGCAACGCGTGGAGGTGATGGATGCGGGCAAGGCAAAGGTATCGCTCGACGGATGCATACTCGATGCGAAGAATCTCACCCCGATGCGAGTGGAAATCATACCCGAAGCCCTCAATTATATCGTATAAAGCAGTAAGCAGGCAACCGCACGGTTCGCCTGCTTACTTTTTACCATTTCAAGAGAGCCGTAGCCCTCCGTTTTCTCCTAGTTTCCGCTATCGAAAGGCTCGTCGCCGCCCTCGTCGCCGCCGCCCGAGCCGCCGCTGTTGCCGCCGCCACCGGTTCCACCGCCACCTGGATTGTCGGGGTTGGTAGGATTGGTGGGATTAGTCGGATTGGTGGGATTCGTCGGATTATCGGGCGTGGTTGGGTCGCTAGGCTCACTCGTTTCGCCTGTGTTGCTGCCGGTTCCACCGCCTTGGCCCGGGCTGACGCTACCGCCTTTGCGACTTTGAGCCAGTTGTTGTTCTATTTTGCGGTAATCTTCATTGTAGAATTGTGCTGCCTGCGAAATGCTTTCCTCCGGCTGCAATTCCTGCACGGCGTTCAGATAGGTAATCATCTGTCGATAGCCCTGCTCCAGTGCCTCTCGAGCCTGCTTTACGAGTCCCGTGGCCAGCGCTGAGTTCTCTTCGTTTCGCTGCTGCATCACCTGCTTTATTTCTGCCGTCTTTGCTGCGAAACGTTGGTTCAGTTCCGTCAGTCCCATCGCCGCCAGGTCGGCTGCCAGGGTCGGTTCGGCAAAACGCTGCTCCATGTTATCTACTTTGGCATTCTCAGCGACCAGTGCTTCGGTAATTCGGAAGTTATAGTCCTTGAAAACCTGCTGTACACGCCGACCGTGAATGTTCAAGTCTTCGTCGTCCAACTTTTCAGCCCAAAGCGCTGCCACGTGCTCCATGACATAGCCGTAGTTGTCGCGAATCTTGTCGAGTTCGCTTACGTTTTTGGTGGACATACTCTTTCTCGACTGCTGATAGGCGCTGTCGAAATTTGTGAACAACTGATGCTGCTGAGCACGCAGCTGATTGAGACGCTCCAATGATGATACCACTGCTCCGATTCGCGTGTCAAACGCCTGCATCGCACTGAAAACGAATGCCAGTGGGAAGTGCGACACGGATTTTTCTGTGAATTTAGTCATATTTTAATAAGTTTTAGTTGGTTGATTGGGTTTTCACGGCTGCAAATATAATATTTTTAAATGAAACGACAAAAGATATACCGAGAATTATGAAAAATCTCGCCGATTTTTCAAAAATGATACTCCTATTCGCATGTCTACCTTCTACGTCGCACCGCAAACGCATGCCATTGGTGATTGCGCTACGGTTTTTTCGGTAAATTTTAATTTTCAAAGCGCCTATTTCCATCGGCTACAGCCACTTTTAATTTTCAAACCATTATTTCCATCGGCTACGCCCACTTTTAATTTTTAAAACGTCTATTTCCATCAGCTACGACCACTTTTAAATTTTCAAAGCGCTATTTCCATCGGCTACGACCACTTTTAAATTTTAAAACGCCTATTTCCTTCGGCTACGACCACTTTTAAATTTTAAATCGGCTATTTCCATCGGCTACAGCCACTTTTAAATTTTCACAGCGCTATTTCCATCGGCTACAGCCACTTTTCATTTTCTTTTCCACATCTCATGTGCTGTTTCGACTGGGTTTTATTCATTTTTTCCCTGCATAGATTATGCATTTCCTTGAAACGTCCAAACATTTGTGCTTAAAATTTTCATCTTTACCCCGAATTCCTCTCTCATTCCTCCACTTGCCGCCCGAAAGGTACTGATTCGATAAATGAAACAAAGATGGCTCTAAGGTTTTAGGGCCATCTTTGCGTTGATTCATATCCGTTTGCCGCGCTACGGGGCCAAACAGTTTAGTCCATGTGGAACATCTCGGGCAGCGGCATGGAAATGGGCGAGTTGTCGGGGTTGGTTTCCATGATATCTGCCATATACGCCCACCAACGCTTTACTACCTCCAGATTTCCCATGTCCTGACTTCCGCCTTCGCCTCGCGTCTTCTGAAATGCGAAGAGCGTGTTCGTGTCCTCGTCGAGATAAATGCTGTAATCGTAAACGCCACCGTCGTGCAGCAGCTGGCGCATCTCCGGCCACAGAGCTGCATGACGTTTCTTATACTCGTCCTTGAAGCCAGGCTTCAGGAACATTTTGAATGCTTCTCTTTTTTCCATTTTCTTCGTATTTAAGTTTTGGTTCTACATATATTTTCCCGCAGCTCCTCCCCTAAGTTAGGGGAGGGGGACCGCTTGCGGTGGAGCAGTGTGTCTTAATTCTTATTTCTTAGTTCATTGTTCTGTTCATACGCCCCCGCCCTTTGGGCACCCCCTCTATCTTAGAGGGGGAGCTTATTTTACTTTTCCTCCCCTGTTCCTCCCCTAAGTTAGGGGAGGGGAACCGCTTGCGGTGGAGGAGTGTGTCTTGGTTCCACAGCTCTACGGTTCTTCATTCACACTTCATCTCACAAATTCCTTGCATTTGCGACTGATGTTCATACCCGTTTGCCGGCGCGGAAGGACTTGGCCCTTGACGTTGTAGATGAATCCCTTGTTTTTAGACGGATCGGCGGTGATGGTGCCGATGTCGCTCGCCTTGTCGGCGACAATCACTTCTTTCACGTCGTCGAAATGTATGACGGAATCCGTAAAGAGATCGATGTCGTATAGCACATGCAGGCGGAGGGTGTCGCTCATCCGGCTACTGATATAGACATAGTCGAGGTCGATGGTTTCGGTGGTGTGGGGGGCGATGTAAAGTCCGAATCGGGACAGTGACTGAAGGAGTTCGGTACCCGGATTGGCTTCCTGACACAGAAAGATTCGGCCGCAATATTCGTCGTCGTTGGGGTTGGCAAGAGTGATGCTCACTTTCGTATATTCGCCGCGGGTTACGGTGTCGGCGCATTCCACTTTCAGCAGCTCAAGATGTCCGGTAGCCCCTTTGGCTTCGCGCGGACGGATGTCGCCGCCCGTTTTGTCTATAAATATATAATAAGGAGTACCGCACGAAGTCCGCGCATGCAGCCACTGACCATTGTCCTCGTACATGGGCATCAATCGGTAGGTATTGTCCGCGAGTTTCGCCACCTCATGCGCGATTTCAGCCCAAGCGATGGTGTCGGTGTAGGTGGTATCTTCGAATTCCTCCAGCAGAAACTCGCGATTGTAGTCGTAGGCGATGGCTACAACGTCATCGTTCTCGACATTCGTCACGCCAAGCACCACGCGACCGCTGTGAACGTTCCATCCCACGTTGCAGAGGTTGTGGACAACCAGTGCGGAATCGCGAATCAGCTCGAGATGCGAGAATGCATACTCATGGGTTTCCGGAGTGGGGGTGGCACTCGGGGGCTGAATGCCCAACACAAATCCTTGCAGGATGTTCAGCCCGTTTTCGATGCGATCGCGCTGATGATTCCACTCGGGTTGGTCGGGGTTCATGTAGTCGATGTTGTAATAGCCGTCGCACCATCCGCCCCAACCCCAATTGATGTGGTAAAGCCCATCAGCGTCGTAGCCGTCGATGACAAACGCATGTCCGCCCCCGTCGGGACCATGTGCGCTACAGGTAACCGGATGTCCCGCTGCCAATTCGCGACGGATGAGGGTGTGAACCTCGTCACGATGGTAGAAGTCGCGATAAATCATACGCATACCACGGTCGTAACCGAAATAATTGTAGAGCGCGAAAGGCTGTTTGATGGTTTGCGCACCACTGGCGTCAATCCCGTAACGCATATCGACACTGATGCCGCAATCGCTCATGAGCAATGCAACGGCTTCTGCCTGACGGTTGCTATAATTGCCGCCCGCGTAGGTGTCGAGCATATAATCCCACTCATACGAATGGGCGGCGAAATCGGCAGTGAGCGTGTCCTTACACCCTTTGCCGTCGTAATAAGTATAAGTGCCGGTTCCTTTCGCGGGATAGCGATAGTAGTACATCACTTGCGCCATCGCATTGGCGACGCAACCGGTCTTGCAATGGACACTGTCAATCAGCGGGGTGAATAAATTGTAGGGTTCGTCCTGAGTCCAATTGTCAGTACAGATGGGTTTGACCTCTTCGGGCAGATTGTCGGAATAGGTCATGGGCGCAGGCGCTCTGTGAGACACTTTTTCAAACGTGTTCATCACCTTGCCGAACAATGGATCGAGATGCATGGCACGGTCGAAATCGCCTGTCTCGGAATAGGCAAGAAGCACATCCTTGCCAGCAATCTCTTTCGTCACCACGAACCCTTGTTTCTGACGTTTCACACGAAGTCCATGCGGATTTTGTGCCATCAGAATGGAACAACATTGCAGCAACGTCAGGATGAATAATAATCTTACCATGAAACGATATCAAAAATGTGGATTTCTGTTCGCCGATACTCCCAATCGCTATTTCAGGCATTTCGCCAAAGGGCTTTTGATTTCCTTCAGCCCTTTCGCCACACTTTGCGCATTGAGTAAAGCTCCCTTTTTCGATGTGTGGGTGTGATCGTTGTTGTAGTATTCCTTCGCTCCCTCTTGCCCGATTTTATCGATTGCGTCTGCAGTGATATTATGCACATCGACAAAGGCTACACCCGTCTCGGCAACGACTTCACGATACCATTTTCCATAGCTATCGTTACGGCGTTCGATTTTCCCGCCAGGCCACTCATTGCGAGGCGTAAGCGAAAGTAGGATAGGGGTGGCGCCCTTCTCGCGAACATCTTGAATGAATTTCTTCAGATACCATCCGAAGGAATAAATCACTTTGTATTGTCCGTTCGACTGCATGCGATAAACGTGACACGTATCGGCCGCCGAAGCAATCACGCCGCGCTCCTTGTCCCTGTCAATGCCGCCGATGTCGTTATGCCCAAACTGAATCAGCACATAATCGCCAGGTTCAAGCGAGTTGTAAACATTGTCCCAAAGCCCTTCGTAAAGGAAGGTGCGGGTGCTGCGGCCTGCGCGACCCGCATTGACAACCGTACACTTCTTATCGCTGAAAATTGTATTCGCAACAGCTCCCCAACCCCACATGCCATTCTCGTCGTTGTCGTTATTCTTCATCGTGGAGTCACCTGTAGTAAACACTACGGGCTTACCCTTCTTCCGATTCTGGTCAATTCGTTTGGGGTGAACCATATCTTGGCGCAAAAAGGTCTTCAAAAGTGCCACGTCAGGATGTTTGCAAGCTTCAATGCCTTCAGCGCACGAGGCTGCATTCATCTTCGCACCGAATTCGCTGGAGTGAATCTTGTCGCCAAAGAAAAAATAGTTTGTTTTCCATTTGCCATATTTCTCGAGCTTCGTAGCGCTGATATCATTCAGATCGACGAATGCGGTGTTAAGCTCTTCGCTCATTGCTTTGATCCACGGCGTGAAATCGTTAAGCTTACGCTGAATCTTGTTGGGGTCGTTTGGCTCGTAGTCATTGCGAGGCGTAAGTGTAAACAGCACGGGAATTGCCCCTTTAGCCCGAATCTGAGCCACATATTTCCGAATATATCCGCCAAAGGTATATACCATTTCCTGTCGGCCTGTTTCCTTAATAGTTACAAGCGTGGAATCTTGGCTCACCCCCTTGATGCAGGAACGAGCACGACCCGAATCGAGAGGCCCGTTGTCGTTATGCCCGAGTTCCAGAAATACATAGTCGCCGGCCTTAACGCCGTTCAGTACAGCAGGCCATAAATCGCGATAGAAGGTGCGGGTGCTCATGCCACCCAAAGCGTGATTTTCAACGGTAATTTTGCGCTCGTCCCAATATAGATGCTCAAAATATCCCCAACCCCATTGACCGTTGTTACCGTTACCGAGAGTTCCGTTGCGCATGGTAGAATTCCCGACAAGGAAAATGACGGGATTATTGCCCTTGCGGCTCGACCCGCTAACCGGACGCACTTGGTTGGCCTTCTCCAATGAGTCGGCTGTGTTGTCAATCACGTTGTTCACATCGCGCATTCCTTGGAAGCGCGGACGATCTTGAGCATTGGCGGTTACCAACACTCCCGTTATACTAAGTAATAAAAACAGTTTTTTCATTCCAAACTAAGAAATAGTATGATTACCTAAGTGTTTCCCTGATTCTGACTTCGATACCGTCAGATTGAAGAGCCGCAGGTATTCCGCTCACATCGGTCTGACCATAATGATAAGGGAAAAGTATCTTAGGCCTGATGATTCGTGCCACTTTGATAAGTTGTTCGGTCGTCATCGTGTAGGGTTGGTTACAAGGAAGAAACGCAATGTCGATATTCTTGATGTTAGACATCTCTTCAATATCTTCAGTGTCGCCTGCTACATAGATACGCAAACCTTCCATCGTGAAGATGTATCCGTTGTCGCGTCCTTTAGGGTGGAATTGTGTGTGTCCTTCTGTAATGTTGTATGCAGGTACGGCTTCGAGTGTGAACTGCTCATCGCCGAGCGATTCATCGCGTTTGTCTCCGTTTTTCATGATGATACCCTTGCCCAGAATATCAACACATCTTTGATTGGTGATGAGCCGAGTGTTTGCATCCGATAATGTTTCTATGGCAGCCTTGTCGAGATGATCGCCATGCTCATGAGTAACCACAATCCAATTGGCTTTCGGCATTTGGGCATAATCAGTAATTCGGTCGCCCATCTTTCCAACGGGGTCAATCTGAATTTCTTTGTCAGCATAGATGAAACGAAGGCTGGCATGTATAAGAGAATATATTTTGAGGGTTTTACCGTTCTTGGTGGTAAAAGCGTCCCATTCCAACTTCTGCGTACTCACAGGCATCTGGGCATCTGTCCAAGCGTTGATGCCTCCTGTGAGGTTCACCACTTTGAATCCTTCCTTTGCTAACTGATTAGCCGCGTTTGCTGAACGTCTTCCGCTGCGGCAATAGACCGCAATCGTGAATTGTTTGTCTAAACGTTCTAATGCTTTCTTGATAAAATCATTGCCGTTTACATCAATGTTGACGGCATCGGCGATGTGGCTTTCTGCAAACTCAGAAGCGGTGCGCACATCCAGCAACAAAACGTTATTGCGCTTAATCAGTTCGCCGAACTCCTTTACATTTTGACTCTCATAGTTTTGCCCGCTACATGCTGAACCGAAGTTCAAACCAAGCAGCGTCAGGAAAAACGTTGCGATTTTCTTCATGGCTTTCTTGATAGGGTTGATATGTTAATAGAATGTCTATAAGCAGGATGGAACTGCTTTGTTTTTAAAAGAAATTAAAGAAAAAGAATACGGCAGCCTTTGCCTTTGGAACGTCTTTGGCATATCCGATGGTTGAGTTGTTGCCGTTACGAACCGTACCGTCCTTTTCAATCTTTCCGATGGCAGCGTTGTTTCCGTTACGTACCGTACCGTCGCTCTCAACTTTACCGATGGCAGAGTTGTTGCCGTTGCGGATGGTACCGTCGCTCTCGATCTTACCGATGGCAGCGTTGTTGCTGTTACGAATCGTACCGTCACTCTCGATCTTACCGATGGCAGAGTTGTTGCCGTTACGAACCGTACCGTCGCTCTCAATCTTTCCGATGGTTGAGTTGTTACTGTTTTTCAAATCCTGAGCGCCTGCAGTCAAAGTGACAAGGCTCAAGAGAACTGCAAAAAGAATCAATTTCTTCATAATCGTTCTGTTTTTACTGTTTTTATTTGTTTTACGCTGCAAATTAACAAAAATTTCTTGAGATAAACAAATTTTTTTCCCTTTAATATGGGGGAATTCCCTAAATTGTAGAGAATATAAACCTCTATCTCAATTCTTTAGTTCTCCCTTTTCTTGACCTTCGTACGGGGGCTTACTACACGTGTAATTAATAAAATGTGAGAAATTTGTTAAAAATAATGGGATATTTTTTTGTAGTTCAAAAAATTTTCGTAACTTTGCACGCTGTTTAAAAATCCCGACAAGAAATATAGCAGAAATATTAAAGAAATAAATATGTCAAAAGTTTGTCAAATTACAGGAAAGAAGTCAGTGATTGGTAACAATGTGTCTCACTCACTTCGCAGAACAAAGAGACGTTTTAATGTCAACTTGTTCACTAAGAAATTCTACTATGTAGAAGAAGATTGTTGGATTGTATTGAAGGTCAGTGCAGCTGGTCTTCGCATTATTAACCGAATTGGTCTTGATGCAGCACTGAGACAGGCTGTAGCAAAAGGCTATTGCGAATGGAAAGATATCCAGGTAATCGCATAATCGGCCAGTGCTTGAATTGAAAAATCGAAAAACAGAAGAACAATGGCAAAGAAAGCTAAAGGTAACAGAGTGCAAGTAATCCTTGAATGCACAGAGATGAAGGAAAGCGGTCTTCCAGGAACATCACGTTACATCACAACAAAGAACCGTAAGAATACTCCAGACCGTTTGGAACTGAAGAAGTATAACCCAATCCTCAAGAAGATGACTCTTCACAAGGAAATCAAGTAAGGTTATCAGTTAAAGGTTATAGGTTAAAGATAAACAATTAATAGACTATGGCAAAGAAAGCGGTCGCTACTCTCCAATCAAAGGATGGTCGCGCATATACAAAGGTAATTAAGATGTGTAAGTCTCCAAAGACTGGCGCATATATGTTTGAAGAAAAGGTGCTTCTGAACGAAGACGCCAAGAAATACGCGAACAGCTAATTTAATTGTTTGCGCAATTGTTTCATAATCATTGTTGAATAAGTGTCCCTCGTGGACGCTTATTTTGTTTAATTATTTGCTCGTTTGATGAAAATTCATTAACTTTGCACTCATCTTCCATTTAACATTGT
The DNA here is from genome assembly GCA_902785075.1 of uncultured Bacteroidales bacterium. Classification (GTDB taxonomy): domain Bacteria; phylum Bacteroidota; class Bacteroidia; order Bacteroidales; family Bacteroidaceae; genus Colivivens. Next base: position 43,967 of record CACZXN010000017.1, read on the forward strand.
ATTTTTCGTTTGACATTACACATTATATTTTTATATCATGGGATTCTTTGATTTGTTTAGTAAGAAAAAGAAGGAAACGCTCGATAACGGATTGGCCAAGACCAAAGAAAGTGTATTCGGCAAGATAGCCCGTGCAGTAGCAGGGAAGTCGAAGGTTGACGATGAGGTGTTGGATAATCTCGAAGAAGTGTTGGTTACTTCGGATGTAGGTGTGGATACTACGTTGAAGATTATCGAGAAAATCGAAGCCAGAGTGGCTCGCGACAAGTATGTTGACACAGCCGAACTGAATGGCATTCTGCGTGAAGAGATAGCGAACCTTCTGACAGAGAATAACACAGAAGATACTGAAGGATTCCAATTGCCTTCCGATCATAAGCCATACGTGATACTCGTCGTGGGAGTGAACGGAGTGGGTAAGACCACTACCATCGGTAAGTTGGCGTATCAGTTCAAGCAAGCCGGAAAGAAAGTCTATCTGGGTGCAGCTGATACATTCCGAGCTGCTGCAGTTGAGCAGTTGTGTATCTGGGGCGAACGCGTGGGAGTACCTGTGGTGAAGCAGAAGATGGGTAGCGATCCTGCCTCCGTAGCTTACGATACTGTTAGCTCGGCAATTGCCAATGATGCCGATGTGGTACTGATTGATACGGCAGGACGACTGCATAACAAAGTGGGTCTGATGAACGAGTTGACGAAGATACGCAATGTGGTGAAGAAACACATGGATACAGCTCCCGATGAAGTGCTGCTTGTGTTAGACGGCTCTACAGGACAGAATGCGTTCGAGCAGGCTCGTCAGTTTACGGCTGCAACCGAAGTGACTGCGATGGCTATCACCAAACTCGACGGAACCGCCAAGGGTGGAGTGGTGATTGGTATCTCCGACCAATTCAAGATACCTGTGAAGTACATCGGATTGGGTGAAGGTATGGAAGACCTGCAGGCGTTCAACCGCAGGGAGTTTGTCGATTCATTGTTTGGAGAAGAGAAGCATTGAAAAAGAATACAGTTGACATCATCACATTGGGCTGTTCGAAGAATCTGGTGGATTCCGAACGCTTGATGGCCCGATTGAGAGCCTTGGGGTATCAGGTGACACACGACTCGCCTCATCCCCGAGGTGAGATAGCGATTATCAACACCTGTGGCTTCATTGGTGATGCAAAGGAAGAATCTGTCAACATGATTCTGGAGTTCTGTCAGGCAAAAGAAGAGGGTCGCTTGCGTCGGCTCTATGTCATGGGATGCCTTTCGGAACGCTATATGAAGGAACTCGGTAAGGAAATTCCTCAGGTCGATCGTTTCTATGGGAAGTTCGACTGGGACGGTATCATCTCTGAACTGTCTTCCTCCACTTCACATGAGAGGATTTCGGGGCATGAACGCATCCTTACTACCCCTCGCCATTATGCCTATGTGAAGATTTCTGAGGGTTGCGACCGCAAATGTGCCTATTGTGCCATACCGATTATCACAGGTCGCCATCAGAGTCGCCCTATGGAGGATATCATTGCTGAGGTAGAGTACTTGGTGGCTCAAGGGGTCAAGGAGTTTCAGGTTATCGCACAGGAGTTGACCTATTATGGCTTGGATATTTACAAAAAGCGGATGATTGCTCCTCTCATCGACCGTATGGCTCATGTGGAAGGGGTGAAGTGGATTCGTCTTCACTACGCTTATCCCCATCAGTTCCCGATGGAGTTGCTCGATGTGATGCGCCTTAACCGTAATGTTTGTAAATACCTCGATATTGCCCTTCAGCACATCAGTACCAACGTATTGACCAACATGCGAAGGCATGTGGATAAGGAACAGACCTACGAGCTGATAACGCGTCTGCGTGAAGCTGTCCCAGGCATTCACCTACGTACCACGCTCATGGTGGGATTTCCAGGTGAGGGCGAGCAGGAGTTCGAGGAGTTGAAGGAATTCACCCGTTGGGCACGATTCGAGCGTATGGGTGCCTTTGCCTATTCGGAGGAAGACGGGACCTATGCCGCACGTCACTTCAAGGATGAAGTGCCTGATGAGGTGAAGCAGGAGCGACTCAGTCAGTTGATGGCGATTCAGCAGGAAATCTCTTCTGAGGTACAGGCAGCCAAAGTGGGACAGACGCTCAAGGTGATTATCGATCGCAGGGAAGGGGAATACTATGTGGGCCGTACTGAGTTCGACTCACCCGAAGTTGATCCCGAAGTACTGATTCCTGTCTCTAATGGCATATTGCGTCGAGGGTGTTTTTACAATATCCGCATTATCGATTCCGACGATTTCGACCTGTACGGAGTGCGATTAAAGGTTTGAAGTCTTTAATCGTTTTACAGCGCCTACAGATTGGAGTTACTTGCTTATTGGTTTGTATTCAGCCCAAACGACTCTTTCTTCAGATGCAATCAACAATATGTTGGGGAGTTACAATGACAGTTCGATGTTGACGTCTACGTATTGGACAGATAATATGTCGTATATGAAGTTCGACCAGTCGACTAAACAAGCTGTTGGCATAGGTCTGACCTCTGCTTCGATTAATAACATTGAGAATAGGTATAAAATACGTTTAGTCTTGAGGTTCTAAGAGTATTTTCACGAGATTCCAGATAGAAGAGAGGATGTGCCATTTTTGACACATCCTCTTTCTGTCTATACATCCGCCACGAGCGGAGAGATTAGCAGCATGCCTGCAGCGCAGATGAGCCTAGCAAAGCTCCCAATACGGTGATGATGAATCGGATGATTTCTA
>CACZXN010000018.1 GCA_902785075.1 uncultured Bacteroidales bacterium
ATCAAGAGCAGTTTGAATTACTCTACGACTTTACACTTTCCACAGGCGATAGCATACAAACCTCAGAACAGCTATTACTAGTCAATAAAGCCTCTGGAGGTATCCCCGGATTTAAAGGTACATATTACAAAATAGGAGATGTAGAACGTTGGTTAGAAGGAGTTGGCAGTGAAACCTTCCCTCATGCTAATTTCTCATGGAATGGCAATATAGGTGCTCTCATAGCATGTTGTGTAGGTGATGAAGTCATCTATTTCAATGAACAACTCGCAGACAAACTGAGCTATGATAATCCCACCTATGCCAAGAAACGTCGCTTCGACTTCAACCACACTATTAATACCCAGCCAAAGGCGCCTGAGCGGAGAGCGGAAGCCGTCTCATTGTATGGCGAATACAACGACCAATTGCTCGACATCAACCTCAACCCACTTGATGAGGCATACTTGGTACGCATCACAGACAAATCAGGCAAAGTGGTATATGAGAAGGCTGTGAATGCAAGTACTATCGTAGCCCTGAATATCGACATCTCTAAGTATCCAGAGGGACAATACACCATAACGATTGACAACAGCAACGAAACCTTCAATGGTGTGTTCGATACAACCACTACAGGTATTGCAGAAATCGTAAATGGTAAATCGTCAAATAGTAAATCAATCTACAACCTGCAAGGACAGCGAATCAATGCTTTGCAGAAGGGACTGAATATCATGGATGGTAAGAAGATATTCGTGAAGTAATGGAGAAAAGGGTGAAGGGTGACATACATCTGTTCCTATAGCCCTTAGATTTAGAGATGTTAAAGGTGCTTGGCATTGTCCAAGCACCTTTTTCGTCATAATATATCATTTTACCAATCTCTTTCCATGCTCTTGCAAAAGTCTTTCCATAGAAAAAAACAAGAACTTCTCATAACCCTCTAATTTGCTGAGAGTTACACCATCATCACTTCGATATCTTTTCCATAGGTAACATAACTATTCCGACAAGATAATATCGTAACTTTGCCGAAAAAACAAATACAGAAAAAATATGAAAGTTGCACCATATTTAAGTATGTATTTAAAAAAGGGAAAGTATATGAGAAGGTTATACAGTTTAGTATTGGTTGCCATGGTTGGAATGAACATAAACGCCCAGCGAAATGATGCTCGTTCAAACACATTAATAATCACTGAGGTTTGTGTAGCAAACATCGACCAAACGATCGATTACTCTAATAACTACGGCAGTTGGGTTGAGTTATACAATCCGACCTATGCAAATGTTTCCTTGGATGGATGGTATATAAGCAATGATTCGGAAGAGCTGACTAAGCATCGATTGACCGGTTATGATGTATTGAAACCTGGTTGCTACGAATGCATTTTCTTCGACCACAATGCAGCAGATGGAGAATATGGTCAGGATGCAGCAATGCAGGTGAGATTCAAACTGAACAGGAATGGAGGTGTCATCTATCTGTCGAAAAATGGAGTAGATGTGGATTTATCCATCACTTACCCGGAGTCTGTTCCGCGTTGCAGTTATGCAAGAGTGAGTATATGGGCAGACGAGTGGCAGTATTGTGGTGTGCCTACTCCAGGATTGCCCAATGCTGGGCATTATGCACAGGACCGCTTATTGATTCCTGAGGTTGACTGCGACTCAAGGCTCTTCACTTCACAATTCGATGTACATGTACAAATACCAGCCGGAACGACTCTTCGCTATACGACGGATGGTAGCACTCCGACACTTTGGGACGGACATACAAGCCCGGATGGTCTTTTCACGATTTCAAAGAACACCGTTTTGCGTCTGCGTCTGTTTGCTGACGACAAACTTCCAAGTAGCGTGGTCACACGTACCTATATTTACAAAGACAGGAACTACTATCTGCCCATCGTCGCAGTTACCACTGACCCCCACAATCTCTACGATGATATGATTGGTTGCTATGTGAATGGGAAAAACGGCATAACAGGACGAGGCTCAACGGGGAAATCCAACCTTAACATGGATTGGGAACGTCCAGTCAACTTCGAGTATCTGACACCCGACGGCAAGATGGTCATCAATCAAGAGACAAGTTTTGAAGTTGCTGGTGGATATAGTCGCCATTTTCAACCAGCATCGTTCAAGGTACAGGCAAAAAAGCTATATGACGGCAATGGTCATTTCGCCTATCCTGTGTTCACAAACAAACCATATCAGGAGTATAAGCAACTTTTAATACGAAACGGAGGGAATAACAACAGAACAGATGGCGGACCACGTATCAAGGATGCCATCACCCAACAGGTGCTGACTACAAGCGGATTTTATGTTGATGCTCAAGAGTATCAGCCTGTACATGTTTTCATCAACGGAAAATATTTAGCAATGATGAATGTTCGTGAGCCAAACAACCGCTTTCATGGAGCAGCCAACTATGGCTACGATGACGATGAAATGGACGGATTTGAATATAGCAGCGGTGGTTATCACCAAAAGTGCGGAACCCCTGAGGTGTTTGACAGGTTAATTCAGATGTCCTATGAAGCCTATTCAGATGAGGTATATGAGCGTGTGAGGGAATTATTGGACATCGATGAGTTTGTAGGCTATATGGCTACTATCTGCTATACTGGCAGTTATGATTGGCTTTATACCAACAACAACGTGAAAGGATATCGCTCTTGGGAAGATGGTAAATTCCATTTTGTTTTGTTTGATCAAGACTTAACTTGGGAGAGAACAAACAACGTGGAAACCATCGGTGGAGTCAATACGAATGAGGTGTTGATTCTTTATAACAACCTCAAGCAAAATCGCACATTCCGCAACCAATTTGTCACAGCCTATTGCATTCTGAATGGAAGTATTTACACTCCTGAGAGATGCATGTATATTGCAGACAGCATTTGTGCCCTTGTGAAGGATGCTCTATCGTTTGATAATCGCTCAACCGCTATCACCTACCGCAAACTACAAGAAACCATGTGGGATGAAAAACATAGGGAGGAGCGCATCCAATCACTTATGCATGCATACGCTCTTCCAAATAGCATCAATGTGAATATCAGTACCAATTGTGCATTTGCCAGCATTCAGATTGAAGGCATTGATGTGCCTTTCAGCAAGTTCTCAGGAGAACTGTTCGGTCCCATATCGGTTAACACAAACTCTGCTGAAGGCTATCGCTTCATTGGATGGGCAGATCAGCAGGGCAGATGGGTGAATCATGAAAAAACATTACAAATACAGACAAAAGGCACTTACATAGCAGTCTTCGAAAGAGCAACAGATAACGTATCGCCTCTCTGCATCAACGAAATTAGTGCCGCAAATAACATCTATGTAAACGACTATGGCAAAAGAGCTGATTGGATTGAGTTATATAACCGAGGTATGGAACCAATTGATGTATCTCAGTGGTATTTTATTACAGACGGAAAGGATTCCGAACAATATCAAATCAATGCAGCTAATAATGTAAATACGATGATACAGCCCAATGAACACCTGATTGTGTGGTGCGATGAAAAACCATCTGTGTCGGAGTTGCATTTACCATTCAAACTGAAGAATAATGACAACAATACCCTGATTCTGCAATCATCAGATGGTAATTGGAAAGATTCGATACACTACAACTCACATTCATCGAAAGAAACAGTAGGCAGATACCCTGATGGAGGAACCGACTGTTGGGTGTTCTATCATCCCACCATAAGAACTCACAATTTGACAACTAGCTATGACCATGAAGTAAGTATATATTCTAATGATATACTACCTCTTTCACACACACCAACCAAGAAGGCTATTTACAACCTCCAAGGTCAGCGGATCAATGCACCCCAGAAGGGTATCAACATTGTCGATGGAAAGAAGGTCTTTGTCAGATAAACATGAAATAATGAAACGCAAGCTTCATTGAATTGCGTGTGGGTGCCTGGATAGCGATTTCAGACACCTTTTTTATTGTAATGATACAACGTTTATTGAACTGACAAAATACCATAAGAAAATAGTATAAGTCCTGTAAAAAGAGAGCTATTTAGGCTTAAAAGCAGCGTTCTTTCCACCCCCTAGGAAAATCTTTCCATACCTGTTGTTAGGTGTTAACGTCTATCTCTATGATTTGCAACGAGTTTCGCTTTGTAGTTCTATTATTATTTTCCATAGGGAATGCTTTTTTCTTTATAAATAATGTTGTAACTTTGCGGTGCGATACCCTAAAGTTACATCCGTTTTGTTTCTTGTGCGGTGCTAAAGCAAATATTGTTTAACTACTAAACAACTATCAAACAATGAAAACGATTACATTGAATTCAGCACTTGTGGCAATCTTATGCTTGGCGAGTGCGAATGGATGGGCACAAGACTACCCAACCATGTTAGAAGGTAATCCAAAATGGATATGCCTTGCATCCGACGTTGATGGAGAGCCTACGTTTAAAACCTTTTATTTGGACGGTGACACAACTATCAATGGGAAAACCTATCAAAAATTGTACTATGAATGGATGTATAAGAATGGCAAATCTGTTCTTGGTCATCCAGTGAATATTGCAGCCCTTCGTGAATACGATGGTAAAGTTCTTGCTGCAAAAGCATTCTATCAAGAAATGTTTTTGGAGTTTGGCAATTACTATGAAGCTTTTGAAGAGCGTAGTGATGAGGTTGTCGTGTACGATTGGAATGTCTTAAGAGAAGCTAAAAGCGTCAAAGTATTCCAGGACGGAAAAACCACAGAACGAGAAATCGTAGAGCGTACAATTACTGATATGAGTGATGGATCAAAACGTATAGTGTACAAGCTGTTCAACCATGACCCAGAGAACTTACGTAGGGGCCAACAGGCTTATGTGGAGATTATCGACCAAATGGGATGTATAAATATGCCAAAGGCGTTGGTTCACTATCTATGGGAACCCAAGGTATTCGTATATTCAACCTCTCCGTCCAATGCGATTGCAGGTACAACGATGAATTTCATCCAAAACGGTACAATTGTCTATCAAGCTCCAACGAATGAATATGTGTCTTATGACTTCATAACGGATTTGGTGCCAACAGGAATCGAAGAAATAATTCATAATGCACAATTCATAATGCATAATGATGCAATCTTCAACCTGCAAGGGCAGCGCATCAATGGGTTGCAGAGGGGTTTAAATATTGTGGATGGAAAGAAGGTGTGGGTGAAATAAGACCCCCCAGCCCCCCTTTAGGGGGAGCTAAAAGACCCTCCCCCTTACCTTCAATGGTCTTTGCACCCCCTTCGGTTCCCCCGTTATCGGGGGACAGAAACCCTCTATGGAGGGGAGAAAAGCCCCCTGCCCTCTTTAGGGGGGCTAATCTGTAAAAAAAGGGACAAACGAATCATGGGACGGTTCTCTGATTTGTTTTGAGCGAATCGCAGAACCGACTCCATGGTTTCCGTGGTATTGCTAATTCTTCCGAAAGCACCATACATATATTTCGCCATTATTTTGTTATATGATTCTTATATTTGTCGTATGTTCTACTCTACTTTAACTCTAGTATATCTCTAATTATTAGACTAGAGATGAACTAGAGATGAACTAGAGATGAACTAGAGATGAACTAGAGAAGAACTAGAGAGATGATTTGTAGGAATTAAGGAGTTTTATTGGAAGAACCTAATAGAATATAAAAAGGCTTTAGACAGGAGAATCAATAGAATCAAAGGACGGTTCTCTTCGAGCAAGCGTGGGTTATGCTCCGATAATGCTGGGTTATTGGAAAGGGAAAAAAATGAGAGCTAACAGACCCTCCCCCTGACCCCTCCCTTTAGGGCGGGGAGAAAAGCCCCTCGAACTCCCCCTGTAGGGGGAGGAATGGGGTGCATACATGAGATAGGGCTTCCGCCCTATCCTAAATTATTTCGCCCCGTTGGGGCTGTTTGAAATAAACAGTCCCATATTGGGAACATGGAACTATAGAACGGATGGTTCAGAGCCATGTATGGTGCTTACATATGAAGTTTTATGAAGAATTGTGAGGTGATGTCACAAAAACATTGTAACTTTGCAACGCAAAATATTGTATTCGTATGAAGCATTCTGTAAAAAGTTGGATTATAGCCACTCGTCCTTGGTCGTTCCCTGCTTCTGCAATGCCTGTAATCGTTACGATTGCTTGGCTGTGGAGTGTAGGTTATGACGTTCAGTGGTGGTTGGGTTTGTTGGCAGTAGTGACGATTGTGTTTGTACATGCTGCGGGTAATGTGTGGAGCGATATTGCAGATTATCGCAAAGGTGTGGATGCTCCCGATGTGGTCTGTACACGTCTGCTGGTTGATAAGATTTTCACGATTCAGGAGTTTAAGCGACTGTCTGTCTCGCTCAATTGTGTTGCCATCGTTTTGGGATTGCTGATGGTCTTTCTCACTGGTCCAGTGACGCTGTATATCGGTATTGCTGGCATTTTGCTGTCGCTCGGCTATCCTTTCCTGAAATATAAGGCCTTGGGTGATGTAGTTATCCTGTTGTGTTATGGTTTTCTGCCAATGATAGGTACTTCGTATATCATCACAGGTGAGATTGTGTGGAATGTGTTGTGGATTACTGTGTCGATTGGATTGATAACACTGGCAATCTTGCATGTCAACAATGTACGTGATATTGCTACAGATCGCAGGGCAGGTATCCAAACTTTCCCGATGCTGACGGGTGCTCAAGTAGGAGTGTGGATGTATGTGTTCTATGTGCTTTTCCCATTCCTTTGGCTGGTTGTCATTGTTCTCCTTGGAAATGTGTCGTGGTGGGGCCTCGTTGCTTTATTGGCTTTGCCAATCGCCATTACGAATGCCCGCACCATCATTGCTGAGCGCAACAAGCAGTGGGTGAAGAGTGCATCGCTCGACGAAAAGACGGCTCAACTTCAATTGGCATTCGGAGTACTGCTTACGATAGGTATGGTGCTTGCTCATTTCTTTTGATGCTATCGGATAAAGGCCGCTGATGATGAAACGACTTGTCTGTTCTTTGCTGGTTGCAGCTCTCCTGTGGTTTCTGATGTTTTCGCCCCTCATCAGCCTACCGTTCAGTTTCTGGTGGGCTATGACTATTTCTGCCACGATTCTCATCACGCTGGCGTTTGGTTTGGGCGGCAAACAACCCCTTCGTGTTTGCTTAAGCGAGGTTGGTATGGGAGTTGGGATTGCTGTATTGCTGTGGGGTGTGTTTTGGTTGGGTGACAAGGTGTCACAATGGATGTTCGACTTTGCCCGTCCACAGGTTGACCTTATCTACGGCATGAAAGACGGACAAAGCCCTTTGTGGGTATCGCTTGCCCTGTTGCTGATTATCGGACCTGCCGAGGAATTGTTTTGGCGCGGATATGTCCAACGCACCCTCTCTTCGACTTATTCGCCCAATATCGCGTTTCTTGTGACTACCATTATCTATGCTTTGGTACATCTACCTTCAGGCAACTTCATGCTTATCATGGCTGCGCTTGTTTGCGGTATTGCATGGGGAGGACTCTACCGTTTATTCCCTCGCCATCTGACTGCCATTATTCTGAGTCATGCACTCTGGGATGCAGCTGCCTTTGTGTGGTTCCCGTTCTGAAAAGGACGAAAATTGCAACTATTTCATAAAATATGTTGCTTTTTCCTGCTCAATACGAAAAAATGTTGTAACTTTGCACTTTCAAAGTACAGAGTACTTTCAATCGTTGACGACAAATGATACAATCATTACATATTGAGCACTATGCACTGATTGACAGGCTGGACATCAGTTGGCATTCGGGTTTCTCGGTCATTACGGGCGAGACGGGTGCTGGTAAGTCCATCATTCTGGGTGCCATAGGGCTGCTGTTGGGTGAACGTGCAGACACGAAAGCCATCAAAGCGGGCGAAAGGCGATGTATGATTGAAGCGGAGTTCGAACTGACTGACAAACAGGCCGCAGAGGAGTTCTTCGCCCAAAACGATTTGGACTTCGACGGCTCGCACTGTATCGTACGTCGTGAACTGACAGCGGAGGGTAAGAGCAGAGCTTTCATCAACGACACGCCTGTCAACCTATCACTATTGAAGGAACTGGGTAGCCAGCTCATCGATATCCATTCCCAACACCAGAACCTGTTGCTGGGAAAAGAGGACTTCCAACTGAACTTGTTGGACATACTGGCACATGATGCTGAGGACCTGAAGAAATATAAGGACCTTTATGCTCATTACCTGACAACCCGTCAGCAACTGAAGGAGGCAAAGGAACTGGCTCAACACAGCCACGAGCAGGAAGACTACCTGCGGTTCCAGGCAACTCAATTGGCAGAAGCCGCCCTGAAAGCAGACGAGCAAGAAGAACTGGAAGCCGAGCAGGAAATGTTGAGTCATGCAGAGGAAATCAAGCGAAACCTGTATATGGCCCAGCAGTGTCTGGAAGCCGATGAGGATGCCAACACGCTGGAACGTGTGAAGCAAGGCATATCCGCACTTCAGAGTGCCAGCAAAGTGTATGCGAAAGTAGAGGAACTGACGCGACGACTGGATAGCTGCTACTTAGAACTAAAGGATATTGCCGATGAAATCGGGCAAAATGCCGATGAGGTGGAATACGACCCACAACGGCTGGAACAGGTGGAGGAACGGTTGGACATCCTGTATTCACTACAGAAGAAACACAATGTCGATAGTGTAGGTGAACTCATCCAACTGCAAAAGAATCTTGAGCAACAATTGGCTCTGATAGACAACAGCGACGAACAAATTGCAGAACTGGAGCAGGCATTGAACGAAGCACAGAAGGCAGTGATGACGCAAGCCAAGCAACTGACAATGATGCGTCAGGAGGCCAAGAAAACCTTAGAAAAGGATATCGTAGGACGACTCATCGCATTGGGAATGCCTAACGTGACGTTCGAAGTGAAACTGACACAGACGGCAGAACCAGGATGGAGCGGCATTGATAAAGTGGAGTTCCGCTTCTCTGCCAACAAGAACGTACCCACACAACCCCTCTCTCAAATTGCTTCAGGCGGTGAAATCGCACGTGTCATGCTGTCATTGAAGGCATTGATTGCTAGCACAGCAAAACTACCTACCATCATCTTTGATGAAATCGACACAGGCGTATCGGGCAAGATTGCCGAACAGATGGCACTGATGATGCAAGGCATGAGTCGGCAAGGGTGCCAGGTGGTGAGCATCACTCATCTGCCACAGATAGCCGCACGAGGTCAGCACCACTATAAGGTGTTCAAGGAAGAGGGTGATGATAGTACCCTGACCCACATCACCGAACTCTCTGCAACGGAACGAGTTGAAGAGGTTGCTCACATGCTGAGCGGCTCCACTCTCACAGAAGCTGCGTTGAACAATGCAAAAGAGCTTTTAAGCAGCGAAGGAGGAATATAGTCGAATGAATAAGCAATCAAAAACATATATGAAACTGAAGATTATCATCATAACAGCTTTGAGTGTTGTCTGGTCGACGATGCAAGCCCAGGAGGCAGCAGTGCCTAAATGGGGCAGCAAGGCGATGAAAGCAATCGTGTCAGTACTGACGTACGACAAAGATAACAACCTGCTGAACTCAGGCACAGGATTCTATATCAACACCGAGGGAGTAGCCATTGCAGACTATCATCTGTTCAAGGATGCCTATAGTGCCGTTGTGGTAGATGTGAATGGAGACAAGAGTCCCGTTAAATGGATTCTTGGCGCAGACGACACCTATTCGATTGTGAAATTCAAGGTAGATACAAAGAAGAATGTGGCGCTCACCAAAGCAGAATCTCCTTCATCCGAAGGTGCAATCGTATTTACCCTGAAATACACGAAAGGAAAACTGTCATCATGTCCAAGTGCTCAAGTCAATGCGATCAAGACGATTGCAGAAAGCTGTCCATACTATACGGTGTCGTATGCAACCGATGAATCATATCTGGGTGCACCTGTGTTTAACACCAAAGGTGACCTGATAGGTGTCACTCAACCTTCGATGGGTAGCAACGGATATGTGCTCGGTATAGGATTTGCAGACTCTCTTTCAATCAAGGCGATTATGTCAAAGATGAACGCAATGGCACTCGAAAACATACATATCGCAAAAGGATTGCCCGACAACGTATCGGAGAGTTTGGTTTACCTCTATATGAAGTCAAGCACGATGCCTAACGAGGAGTATCTCGACCTGCTCAACTTGTTTGTTGAAACCTATCCAGATAATGCAGAAGGGTATTTCCGCAGGGCAACTCCACTGATTGACCTACATCGCTTTGACGAAGCCGACCGCGACCTACAGACTTATTACAAGCTCAGCCCAGAGAAAGCGCTTGCCAATACCAAGATTGCTGATATCATCAACACCAAACTTGTCTATCAGCCAGAGCCTCCTTATGAGAAATGGACGTTCGACCTCGCTTTAGAGTATATCAACAACGCATTGGCAGAACAGCCTGATATCATCGAATATAAAATGCTGAAAGGCCAGATACTGATGTCGAAGAAGGATTTCAAGGCTGCGATTGACCATTATGACGCTATCTGTAACAGCAAAGATCGTTCGCCCGAGGTGTATTACGCAGCCAGTCTTGCCCACGAAGGAGCAGGTGACAGCATAAGTGTGCAGATAGCGATGATTGACAGCGCTTTGGCGATGTTCCCAACCCCAATGCCTGCAGAAGCAGCCAACTACGTGCTACGCAGAGGGCAGCTCTATTCTTTGGCAGAACACTATCGTGAAGCCGTAAGCGACTATAACCAATACTGTTTCCTATGCAATAACAAGGTGAACACATCGTTCTATTATGACAGAGCAAGGTTGGAGCAGAAAGCCAAGATGTATCAGCAAGCCCTCGACGACCTGACAACAGCGATAGGCATGTCGCCACAAGCCGCTGTGCTCTATATCGAGAAATGTGCGCTATTACTGAAAGTGAACGAACTGAACGAATGTATCAATACTGCAAACCAACTCCTTGCCATTGATCCGCAGAACGTAAATGCCCTCCGCATCATGGGTTATGCACAAACCCAAAACGGAGAAAAGGCAAAAGGAATCGCCAACTTGCAGAAAGCTGCAGACTTGGGCGACGAATCGTCAAAAGAACTGCTGAAAACTATTAATGAGTGAAGCAAACAATAATCCAATCAGACAAATAATTAAATCGTGAACTACGCATACCCCATCAATACAGCCAAAGAGATCGCCACACTCTCGAGGTCTATTCTCTTTCCAGATTTCTACGGAGACGATACCCGTAGTGTTGACACGAAGAAAATGTTGCTGAAAGACCTATTGGTAACACGTGTCATGACTCAGGAACTGGCAGAAGAGTTTATCAAACGACTCGACAACATCAGCCATAGCCTGCAAACCGATGTAGAAGCTGCCTATAATGGTGACCCTGCAGCAAAGAGCTATGATGAAATCATCTGTTGCTATCCTGTCATCAAGGCACTCATCAACTACCGTGTGGCACATGAGTTGCTGACAATGGGGGTTGAGTTGATTCCACGTATCCTGACAGAGATGGCACATTCTGAAACAGGTATCGACATTCATCCAGGAGCACAGATTGGTGATTACTTCACGATTGACCACGGAACTGGAGTGGTGATTGGTGAGACCTGTGTGATCGGTAAAAACGTCAAACTATATCAGGGTGTGACGCTCGGAGCAAAGAGTTTCCCTCGTGACGAGAATGGTAACCCCATCAAAGGAATACCCAGACATCCTATATTGGAGGATAACGTTATTGTATACAGTAACGCAACCATCCTTGGACGAATCACCATTGCTCGTGGAACGGTTATCGGAGGTAACCTCTGGGTAACAGAGAGTACGAAACCTGGAGAGCAACTGGTACAAGCTAAGAAACGTAAGAGTCATATTGTTAGACCAGAAGACTGGGGAGGACTATAAAACGACAAAATTGGAACGATAAGATGAAGATCATAGCCAAAACATTTGCCGGCCTTGAAGAACTGTTGGCAAAAGAATTAGAGAAATTAGGAGCTCAAAATATAGAGCAAGGAATTCGCATGGTGTCGTTCACAGGCGACAAGGCAATGCTCTATCGTGCGAACTTCTGTCTGCGAACAGCCGTCAAGATATTGATGCCTATACACGAATTCAAAGCAAGCGATGCAGACGAAGTGTACAATGAAGTGAAGAAAATTGACTGGTCGCAATATATGGATAATGACAGCACATTCGTTGTGGATGCTGTCGTGTTCTCAGAAGAGTTCAGACATTCACGATTTGCTGCCTATCGGGTAAAAGATGCTATTGCTGACTATTTCAGGGAAAAGACTGGCAAACGACCAAATGTGGGTATTTCGAACCCAGACATTCGAATCAATCTGCACATCGCAGAGGACAGAGTCACCATCTCACTCGACAGTTCAGGCGAGAGCCTGCATCAAAGAGGCTATCGGGTCGGAACAGTCACAGCTCCTCTCAACGAGGTATTGGCTGCAGGCATGATTATGCTGACAGGATGGGACGGAGATTCCGACTTCATCGACCCAATGTGTGGCTCGGGTACGATACTGATTGAGGCAGCATTAATTGCCCGTAACATCTACCCAGGTGTGTTCAGAAAGGAATTTGCATTTGAACGTTGGAAAGATTTCGACCCCGACCTTTTCGATGAAATCTATAACGATGACTCACAAGAACGGGAGTTCACACATAAGATTTACGGCTACGACATCAATCGTCGTGCAGTAGCTATTGCACAGGAAAACGTAAAGGCTGCAGGTGTCAGCAGTTTTGTCGAAGTAAGTCAGCAAGACATCCGGGATATGGAGCAACCTCAGCAACCAGCTATCATCGTTACCAATCCACCATACGGAGAACGTATCACCAGTGAAGACATTTTGGGATTGTATGGTGATATCGGTAGGACACTCAAGCATGCATTTGTAGGGAATGACGCTTGGATACTCAGCTACCATGAAGAGTGTTTCTCGAAAATCGGATTCCGTCCATCGACACGCATCATCTTATATAATGGAGCATTAGAGTGTGAGTTCCGCAAATATCAGGTCTTTGAAGGTAAACTGAAGGAACGTCGTGAAGAAGGTATGGACATCAAAACATCGGAAGACCGTCAGCGCAACTTGAAGTTCAAGAAGAAGAGACCTCTCCCGAATAGCTCTGAGGAAGCAGATCAAGATACGGTCGAAGAACCTCGACTGACCCGCCACAACTTTAAATGGGGCGACCGAGGTGCTGATTACCGCCCCGATAATGACAATCATTATTTCAAATCGCGTCCGTTCGAGAAGAAAAACTCGGACAGAAAGCCGAAAAGCGATAGAAAAGAATGGCGCAAGGAGAAGCCCAAAGAAAACACGCGTAAACCAAAACTGAGATTTGATAGCGAAGGCAGACCGATAAAGGATTAAAAAACAAAAGACATTATAAAATATGAACGAATTCAAAGTAGGTAATTGCTGCTGTGGACTTTCTGTGAAAGGATGCAACAAACAAACCGACAAACTCAACTCATACGACTGGCTGGCCGATTTGCCAGACAACGAACACGCTTCAGAGCTTGTGGAGATACAGTTCAAGCCTCCTCGCAAAGGGTATTTCCTCAATTCCAACAATCTACAATTGGAAAAAGGAGACATCGTAGCTGTTGAAGCAAGCCCTGGCCATGATATCGGAACGGTTACAATGACCGGTCGACTCGTAGCCTTGCAAGTAAAAAAAGCCAACTTACGTCCTGGGACAGAATTCAAGCGGATTTATAGGAAGGCCCGTCCTGTGGATATGGATAAGTTTGCAGAGGCAAAAGCACGTGAGCATGAAACAATGATAGAATCACGTCAGATTGCCAAGAACCTAGGACTAGAGATGAAGATTGGCGATGTAGAATACCAAGGTGACGGAAACAAAGCAATTTTCTATTATATTGCAGACGACCGTGTGGATTTCCGCCAACTCATCAAGGTGCTGGCCGAGCGATTCAGAGTGCGTATAGAGATGAAACAGATTGGTGCACGCCAAGAGGCAGGCAGAATAGGAGGTATAGGACCTTGTGGACGCGAATTGTGCTGTGCAACGTGGATGACAAAGTTTGTCAGTGTATCCACCAGTGCTGCCCGATTCCAAGACCTCTCACTCAATCCACAGAAACTAGCTGGTCAATGTGCCAAACTCAAGTGTTGCATGAACTATGAAGTTGACCAATATGTAGAATCGCTTAAAGGACTGCCTTCACGAGAGATTTCCCTGCATACGATGGACGATGAATACTTCTATTTCAAGTCGGACATCATGGCGAAAATGATTACCTATTCAACAGATAAGCACTCACTGGTACGTGAGGAAACCATTACTGCTGCACGTGCTTTGGAAATTATAGGTATGAATCGCGAAGGGAAGAAACCTATGTCGTTACGCGAGGATTCTGTACCTGTTGATAATCGACCATACGACTTGTTGGATCAGGATAACATCAACAGATTCGATGCTGCCAAGAAAAAGAAGAAAAAGAAGAAGAAAAAACCTACAGAAGGACCAAAAGAGTGAAAAGTAAGACAGCAAATAGTCAACAATCAACACACCATGGTAATCGATTTTCCCTCCGGAACATCGGCCACATCCTCGTAGTTCTGGTATTGATGGCATGCTCTGGAGGTACTATCTTACATGAATACCATGATGTGGATTTATGGGGATGGGATGCAACAGATACTGTCTCGTTTGTACTACCAACAATCACAGCATCAGGTCATGTTGTCGCAACAATCGGTGTTAGATTCACCAACTCCTATCCTTATAATGATTTATTCTTACTTGGAACTCTAGAACGCGATTCAACAGTCGTCAGGAAGGACACCATCAAAGTGAGCATCTATAATGAGAAAGGAAACAATGAAGGCGAAGGATTCCCGTATGCAACCATAACCCAACCGATTGTTCCGATTGAAGTTGACTCTGGCTATGCGTATGAATATAAGGTCAACCACATGATGCAAGACCCTCAAATAAAGGGTATAACAAGTGTTGGTCTTCACTTGAAATCAAACTAACGAACCACCAATTGATCCTCTATCATCCGCTCCATATAGGACTGGATGATTGCTTTGAGTTCACGTTCCATCTGATGTTCAACTTCACCCGTTTTCCCTAACAGGTTGTTCTTCATGTACCAATCGTCTTTATAGTTATAGACAGCCTTGAGGGTTCCACTTTCAGTGAATAAGATGACATAGTCTCCCTTTGCATAAAAGTATACCCCATTGTTGTTACCAACAAGCCACATCTGTTCTGTCGGGGTATTAAAAAGATCTATACCGAACGCTACATACGGACGATTATAACCCAAATAATTTAGGATCGTAGGCATGATGTCGATATGTTGTGCAATACCTTTTCGTCGCTCAGGTTGCAATTGACCAGAAGGGTCGAAAAAGATTAGCGGCACACTTACAAGCCCCATTTCTGTCTGATACTCTTGACGCGAACTGAGATTGGTATGATCGGCAGTAAGCACAAAGAGCGTATTCTCGTACCATGGTTGTTGGCTGGCAGTCTCAAAAAAGAGTTGTAACGAATGATCTGTATAACGGATGCACTTATGCATAATATTATCATCGCCAGGTTCATCCTTGTAGATGTCACGATAGCGTTCAGGTACCACGTATGGATGATGTGAACTAGCGGTAAACACGGTTGTGAAGAATGGCTGTTGCATCTCGCTCATCTTCAAAGCATAGAATTGCAGAAACTCCTCGTCCCAAATGGCCCACATACCATCGAAGTCTTCGTCACCTTTGAAGCGGGCATCTTGATTGTACTCAGTACGTCCGAAATAGTCTGTATAGCCTGTCGCATGGGCAAATGCTTCAAAACCCATCGATCCGTTTTCTGCTCCATGAAAGAAAGCTGAGTAATAACCCAACTTACCTAATTCTTCTGCCAATCCACTCACATCATTGAGGGAAGCAGGCGTCAAAAAGAATGGCTCGATAAAACGGGGTATACTGGATAGAATGGATGGCATACCGTCAACACTCTTGCGACCATTCCCAAATGTAAACTCGTATGTTACAGAACGGTCTATGAGTGAATCAACAAAAGGTGTATAGCCCTGATAGTGACCACCATCGAGCTGGGTATTGTAGGCTCCAATATATTCACGTCCAAAACTCTCAAGTATCAAAACGACTACATTCTTCTGTCGCTGAACAAGAGTGTCGGATGGTGTGTGAATAGGAGTATAGATGGTGTTCAGTTCTTCACGTGTGAAATAGTTTGGGTCAGCAAAAACAGCCTTGTTAATCGTACGAATCAAGGAGAAAGGAGTGTTAAGAATCAGCGCTGCCTCTGCCGGACGATTGATGTACTGATTGGCATTACTGATGGTAATAGGCCGAGTAGCTGTTGTGGCACCTCCTCGCATACCACAAATCGTAATAGGAATATAGAGAGCAAAGCATATTAACTGTACAGCATAATAGCGAACATACGATTTCCAACCACTAAGATGGAGACGGCCATGAGGTTTCACATAGAGGAAAAAAATGCCAACAATAAGCAAAACCCCTAACAATACAAGATACCAATGATGGAGCAACTCAACGCCAAACACTCCTGCTAAATTGGATTCGTGACTAAACTCACTGAAAACGGAAGTTGTAGTTCGTCTCCCTGTGTATTGAAAATAGACTGCATCCGAAAGGTTAGCAATGATGCAGATTGCATTCATCACAATATATATCCACTTTGCTACCGATTGCCAGAGATTGGTCTCCTTGAAATGTAAAGGCAATAACATCAAGACAGCATATAGTGCATTCGTATAAAGAATAGCAGAAGTATCGAACAGCCAACAGCCCTTAAAGGCATCCCAGAACGACAGGGAATCAAAGCCTGCAGACAATACAGACCAATTCTCAAACAAATATGCAAGACGACAAATACCATAAACGGCATACATCATTGCCATATTACATACAAACGCAAGTGGTGAAGAAATATATGACGATTTGACTTTCATTTGATTATTTATTTGATTCCTTTTCGTTCCTTGTATTCTTGTATCCGCTCTGCAAATTGCCGGTCTTTTCGACTATTCGGGTCAGGACAGAAGGTGATAACCTCAGGGATGTTGGTTCCATCATCCTTGACTTCAACACTATTTCCTTTTTTTATGATTCGCAGGGAATCATATAACTCCCCAGAAACGGCATCATAAGCTGATACAAACATTGTATCAAGATGAGTACATACTTTCTGATAGTAACGGCTTCCTGAACCAAATTTATCGAACTGTTCATCAAATTCTATACGATAACTCTTGGGCGAACAATGACTCACAATATAGACAGGAGTGGTACCTCCGTCTGTAATCATCCTCGCATAAGCATGTTCATGACCTTGCAAAACCAAGTCAACCCCAGCATCACATACCAAATCGTTAAACAACCAGCGTTGAATTAGATTATTAGTATTCCTAACGACCGAATAAAGTGGATGGTGCAACACCACTATTTTCCATTTTGCACTGCTTGCGGCTAATCGTTCTTTCAACCATTCACGCTGCTGCCATAAATACCAAAACTCACGGTTACTATCCAGAGCAAAAAATTGAATATTACCATATCGAACAGTAAACACTTGGTTTTCTCCAACCTGAGATTCTTGATAGAAGGAGTTCACGAGGGTGAAACGCCGATCTAACTGGCAGACAACACCTTTCCAATAGTCGTGATTGCCCGTAATGGTAAAAATAGGCATCACTTGAGCAATAGAATCAAGGGATTGGAACATCTCTTTCCAATAACAATCGAGCGGTCGTTCGATTAAATCGCCTCCGCATACTAGAAATGCAGCTTCAGGATGCTGATAAAAGGCCTTTTTTAACAACTGATTAGCTATACCGGCAATGGTGTCTTGGATATCGCCTACATAAAGAAACGCTGAAGAATCTGGTGATGTAGTAACGGAAAATTCAAACCAATCGGAGTATCGGTCATCAGTACATACTCTGTAACAATAATGGTGACCAGACCTCAAGCCTTTTAAACGAGCTACGTAATAGGCGCTTTTTCCGCCTGGCGACTCGTATATCTCACCTTTTGCTGTAACCGATTGCACAATCGGTTCTTGCATATCGCGAAACTCAAGATGTGATGCCAATAAAACGGTGTCACATTGCCAACTTACTTGGCGATTTTCACCGATGGAATCGGCAAAAGTTAGCAAAATTCTCGATGGGGCCATCGATGGAATATATTTTTCTTCTGTGGGATTACCAAACCAAACAGTCCATCGACTCCATATCCATGCTGCACAACTTACCGACAACACGCCAACAACAATCCATATAATCGTCTTTCTTTTCATAATTTCTTCATGAATTCCTGTAATCTGTTCCACACATACTCTTGAGTGACTAATCCATATTTTTCCTCTCGAGTCAACTGACGATAGTTTTGCTCTGAAAGATGATGATCAGCCAACGTATCAATAGGCGAAATCCCTTCTGCCAACACGTGAGTTTGCGGTATCCAGACTTTCTTGCTGTTCTCTGGTGCACATATCGCTAAAGATGGACATCCAGCCGCTTGTGCTATATGACGTGCACCACCCTCATTTCCAAAGAAAAGAGTCATCAACCCTGACATTGCAACAAGTTCTCTTGAAGAGTGGGCCTGAACGTCAATGAACACCTGCTGTGGTTTTCCCAATTTAGAATAGATACGACGTGCATTCTCCTCTTCCTTCCCTGGAGCATAGTTAAAGATGATTTGGTATTCAGGATATTGAATTAGGAAACGATTCAGCACCCAAACCATTCTGTCTTCCATCCATATTTTAGAGGGTAATTTAGCCGTCACATTCGCCAACATCACAGGACGACTAAGGTCAATCCCTTGAGATGTGAGATAGGTACTAAAGACTTGCTTTTCCTCTTCTGTAATCTGTAGGGTGAAGTTGATAACTTGCTCAATGGGGCGCAAGGACTGTAGTGGAAGAGCATAGCGTGTGTCATATTCCACCATAGAATATCGATTGGCACATGGTTCGAGGGTATGATTAAAAGCAATTTTGGTATAACCCTTATCCATACCTATTCTATATTTAGAAGAGGGCGATAAAAGGGCAAAAAGCATTGTGTTGAACGTGCTTCGCAAATCGATAATCACATCGTAATGGGTTTCGTGAACGATACGCCAAATCTTCCGGACATAGGTTAATGCATGATGACGTTCATTGTCCGTGAAAGTAATCAACCTGTCAATAGAAGGATGTCCATTAAACAGGGGCGCAATCCGTTCATTTAGTACAAAATGAATTTGAGCCTCTGGGAAATTATGTCTAAGCGTGTTGAGTAGTGCTGTTGCTAAAATCGCATCACCCATCTGCCGAAACCTGATTACGAGTATATTCATTGTCAGCGCTTTGAAAGAGTTAAAAGCAAAACATGGGTTCAAAATTACTGCTTTTTTCTTGGATAACAGCATTTTTATATGCTTTTTTGTGTTTTAAAGGCCAAAAAACATTGCCATACCTCAAAAAATGCATACCTTTGTGATATGGGAAAGAAAACTGTATTGCTCGACATTTGTGAAATTGGCAATCCAACCAGCGGTTTCGGACAGATTGCGAAGAACTACTATCGCCTCTATCAATCGATAGAGGACAAGGATCTATCGTTTCATTTCCTGCTACCCGAAGGATTTAAGGTTGAGAGCGATGCAAAGGTTCAAATGACCAACATCCGTAACAAGTATCATAAGCATTTCAGCAAAGGGCTGCCTGAAGTTGATCTGTGGCACTCCACCAATCAGCAACAAATCAAACGCAAACGAGGAAAATGCAAGAAGTTTGTCCTCACAATTCACGACCTAAATTTCTTAACAGAGAAAAACTGGATTCGCCAGCTGAAGCACAGATTCTTTCTTCAACGAGCAATTAATCAGGCTGATGCTGTAACCTGCATCTCACAGTTTGTTGCACATCAGGTAGAGAAGTTATTCAACATGAGAGGAAAGCCTGTAAGAGTTATCTATAATGGTGTGGAAGATATCTCAGAACAACCAGAGGAGAAACCCTCATTCGCAAAGGGACGTCCTTTTTTCTTTGCTATCGGACAGATTCGAGCCAAGAAGAACTTCCATCTGTTGGTAGATATGATGCGCCAGTTCCCAGATTACGACCTCTACGTATGTGGTGATGACCATTTCGACTATGCCCAAACCGTACGTGAACATATCAATCAACTACCAACTCACAACGCTTATTTGTGCGGAAAGATTCAAGCGGAGGAGAAGGTTTGGCTCTATCGTCATTGTGAAGCATTCCTCTTTGCAAGTCAAGGAGAAGGATTCGGCTTGCCTGCCATCGAAGCGATGCAATTTGGCAAACCTGTCTTCATTGCTAACGCTACTTGTCTGCCAGAAATCTGTGGCGACTGTGCTTATGTCTGGCCCTCGTTAAATCCCGATGAAATGGGCGATTTTGTAAAATCTACCTTGCGTTGTTTTAATGATTCGCCTGAGCGAACAGAACAGATTAAAGAACATGCTAACCTATTCAGTTACGACAGACATATTCAGTCATATCTACAACTTTACAAGGAACTGCTATGCGAATAAATATCACCATCAATCCAACCTATCAGCATTTGAGCGATTTCATCGAGTCTCTTCCTTCAATCTTTGAAACTGAAGGGGAGTTGGTTTACGATGAACGCAATCAGGTAAGGTATTTTACTATCGATGGTATGAAACTCGTCGTGAAACAGTTCAAGAAGCCGATGCTGCATCAACGAATCGATTATACCATATTTCGCCCCAGCAAAGCCAAACGTGCCTATCTGTTTGGAATGAAACTCCTTGAGTTAGGCATTTGTACACCTACCCCAATAGCTTATATAGAGACTTACTGCAAAGGGTTGTTCTGTCAGGGGTATTTGGTAACAGATTATTGTGGTGACCCCGATGCACGTATCTTACGTGAAGAGCCGGATGGACATAATGAACTATTTGAAGCACTCGCTATGTATTTGGTGGATTGCCACGAAAAAGGATTCATTCATGGAGATACAAATCTCTCCAACTTCCTCTATCATCGGGAAGGGAACGGTTACCATATTACAACAATAGATATCAATCGTTCGCATTTTTCGCCCAATCCATCGAAAAAAGAATGCCTTGAAAGCCTATTTCGTCTTACTCATGTGAGACCTACCTTGAAGCGTATCGTGGCACGTTATGCTGCCCTACGAGAATGGGATGAAGAAGCAGCAGTAGATGTTGTTGTAAAGAAACTTGAAAAGTTCGAAAAGCGCAAAAAAATGCTCAAGCTACATCGTTAGTAACCTGAGCGGTATTTCTCTTCGTTTTCATCATCCAACATGGACAGATAGGAGTTGTAGCGGCTCTCACTAATATCATGTCGTTCCACAGCTGCCCTAACAGCACATCCTGGTTCGTGGGTATGTGTACAGTTGTTGAACCTGCAATCTTTGGAAAAATGGAAAATTTCCTTGAAGTAATGCCCCACTTCCTCACGCTCCATGTTGAACGTACCGAATCCTTTGATGCCTGGCGTATCGATAATGTAGCTATGGATGCCATCCAATTCATCCAACTCATACATCTCCGAAAAGGTTGTTGTGTGTTTTCCTGTATTGTATGCATCGCTGATTTCGCAAGTCTTCAGGTTCAAATTAGGCAATAGGTAGTTGATAAAAGTAGATTTGCCCACACCGCTATTGCCTGAGAGTAGGGTAACTTTTCCCCGCAATTCTGCACGAATTTCCCCCATTCCATCGCCTGTTACCAAAGAAACAGCCAAACATTTATAGCCTATTGTTTCGTATAAATTCACCATTCCATCGAGATACTCCTTATCAGCATCATCGTAGATGTCTATCTTGTTAAAGATAATCGTAACAGGAATGCTGTATGCTTCAGCGGTAGCAAGAAAACGATCGATAAAAGTCGTGGATGTGGTGGGATGACTGATTGTCACAAACAAGAAACACTGATCAAGATTGGCAGCCAGAATGTGCGATTGCTTCGACAGGTTGGTTGATTTCCTTATAATATAGTTTTTGCGCTCATCAATATCAGTGATGAGCGCTGAATTGTCAGGTTGTGGTATGAACTCCACACGATCACCAATTGCCACAGGGCTGGTTGAACGAATACCCTTCAGACGAAAGTTGCCTTTCACCTTACAGTCAATTATACTTCCATCGTCCGCACGAACGGTGTACCAACTACCTGTATTCTTAATGACAAGTCCTTTCAATTGTCAATTAAACTGTCATGATTTCCTTATTCTTCTCCTCAAGCATACCGTCAATCTTCTTGATATACTTATCATGAAGTTTCTGGCACTGTTCCTCTGCATCTTTTTCTACATCCTCAGGCACTCCGTCCTTTATGCTCTTCTTGAGTTTCTCAATTGCATTTCTACGTGCGTTTCTTACACTTACCTTTGCTGATTCAGCCTCCTTGGAACATTGCTTCGACAACTCCTTACGGCGCTCCTCAGTCAGTACAGGAATACCTAAACGTAGCTGCTCACCGTTGTTTTCTGGCATGATACCTACGGATGAATCGATAATTGCCTTCTCAATCACTTTCAGCATATTCTTATCCCAAGGTTTGATAATGATAGAACGTGCATCTGGAGTGGTGAGAGTTGCGACATTACTCAAAGGCATCATTGCGCCATAAGAGTCGACGCGTATTCCATCGAGGATATGAACGTTGGCGCGTCCTGCACGAATGCGACTTAATTTCTCATCAAGATTCATGGCTGCCATTTCCATGTCTTCCTCTGCGGCATTGAGGTATTGTTTTACATCTTCCATATAATTTGTAATTAATAGTTCGTTTTCATCTATTATATCTCAGGGAATAGGATTTACATAATTGTGCATCCCTCGCAAGGTTTCAACTGCTTGAAGAAGTCGTTGCCCTTATCATCAACGAGGATGAATGCAGGGAAGTCTTCCACTTGGATTTTCCAAATGGCTTCCATTCCCAACTCAGGATATTCTACACACTCAATACTCTTGATGCTGCTTTGAGAGAGAACGGCTGCCACACCTCCAATGGTTCCCAGATAGAATCCTCCATGCTTCTTGCAGGCATCTGTCACTTGCTGGGTACGGTTTCCTTTGGCAATCATCACCAAACTTGCGCCGTTTGCCTGGAACTCATCTACGTATGGGTCCATACGATTGGCTGTGGTTGGTCCCATCGAGCCACATGGATAGCCTTCTGGAGTCTTTGCAGGACCTGCGTAGAGCACAGGATAGTCCTTGAAATACTGAGGCATGCCTTCGCCGGCATCCAGACGAGCCTTTAGTTTTGCATGAGCGATATCACGAGCCACGATGATTGTTCCCTTGAGATTCACACGGGTTGAAACAGGATATTTGGTCAATTCGGCACGAACGGCATCGATACCCTTATCCAGGTCGATTTCTATGCCTTTCGTTCCTTCGCCAGGTCTGCGATACTCTTCTGGAATCAGTTCGCTTGGGTTATCGTCCATTTTCTCCAACCAGATACCGTCCTTATTGATCTTCGCCTTGATATTACGATCGGCACTACAGCTTACACCCATACCTATTGGACAAGATGCTCCATGGCGAGGCAAACGAATTACACGAATGTCATGAGCAAGATACTTACCTCCAAACTGTGCACCCAATCCAATCTTGAATGCTTCTTTCAGCAGTTTCTGTTCCAAATCAATATCACGGAAAGCACGTCCTGTCTCATCGCCAGTGGTAGGCAGGTTGTCATAATACTTGATGCTTGCAAGTTTCACCGTCAGCAGGTTCTTCTCTGCTGATGTTCCTCCTATCACAAATGCGATGTGGTATGGTGGGCATGCTGCGGTTCCCAGATGCTTCATCTCCTCAACCAGGAATGGGAGCAATGTGCCTTCGTTCTGAATCGTAGCTTTCGTCATAGGATAGAAGTAGGTCTTATTGGCAGAACCACCACCTTTTGCAACCATCACAAAACGATACTCAGCACCCTCAACGGCTTCTATGTCGATTTGAGCAGGAAGGTTACACTTTGTGTTCACCTCGTTGTACATATCGAGCGGAGCATTCTGTGAATAGCGGAGGTTATCCTGCGTATAAGTGTTGAATACTCCAAGGCTCAGCGCTTCTTCGTCCTCGAAACCTGTCCACACCTGCTGGCCCTTTTCTCCGTGGATGATGGCAGTACCTGTATCCTGACAGAATGGAAGTACACCTTTGCAAGCCGTTTCTGCATTGCGCAAGAACTGCAAAGCAACATATTTATCGTTCTCCGAAGCCTCGGGATCCTTCAATATTTTAGCTACTTGAAGGTTGTGCTCACGACGCAACATGAATTCAACATCATGGAATGCCTGTTGAGCCAACAAAGTAAGGGCTTCTTTCGATACCTTCACAATTTCATGTCCTTCAAACTCACTTACACTCACCCCTTCTTTCGTTAATAAACGATACTCTGTGTCATCCTTGCCTACCTGAAACATAGGAGCATACTTAAAATCTGGAATAGTTGCCATATATTACTCTTTTTATAAATTTCAACCACAAAAGTACGATAAATCGCGGAAAGTGCCAAATAATCAAGCAGAAAAGTATGGATTTCTCATGAAGATTGTAGAAAAACAGGGTAATAAATAACTTTCCTTTCGCTGTCTGCAAGAGGAAAGTACCTAATAAAGATGAGGCAATGAGATAGAAGTTGACACTTATGAATCTTCTCTATCTTTCTTGCTGTTCATAGGGTTCGAAATATTGTTCCCCCTAAGGGGAATTTTTGCAGCCCCTAGGGGTAACAAATTTTTCCCCTAAGGGTAATTGCTATTTCGTGACTGAAAATAGAGATAACCCATAGGGGAAAATTTAGTCTTTAAGAGCGATTCTTATCAATGGCGTTCACGGCGGACAGATACACGAGGTGCACTGCTTCCTGAACTGCTTGATTTCTCTTTCTTTGTGCTTTCTGACTTCGTAGAGCGAGCCGTAGTACGTGTTGAAACAGCCTTCTTTGTCTTCTTCGTAGCAGCTTCTGCTGCTGCAATGGAATCCTGGCGAGCCAATGCTACAGAATCCACAGGTGCTGCCCAAATATGTTTCTCAAAATCTTTGATTTCTTTCTCGATACGGTTCTGCTCGCGTTGAAGGGCTTTTTGAGATGCTAGTTCTGGGTCAAACTCCATATCCAAAGCAGCTGAGTCAGGAGTCATTTGGAATGAATCGCCAACCATTTGTGCAAGCGACTTACCCTGCATGTTGGTGGTCATATAGATTGTTCCCTTATATTTGTTGGTCTCAAAGAAATCAGCCATTGACATCGTTGCAGCATTGTTGATATTGCTGGTCATCAACATGTTCTGACTGAGATAGGATTCGATATCTTCCATCTTCACCCAGAATAGAGGAGATTTCTGTACGTCTGCACTCATACTTGGCGAGTTGAAGTCGACATAACCGCCAGAACGATGCAAGACAGGACAGAGCGCTACGACGCGTGAATGGTAGGTAGCTGTATGCTGATCGAAGTAGCTACTTTCCTTCACGAAGTAGCTGAGTACATCATTCGATGGGATGTCGATTGGTTCAACCTTGATCGTATTACCATTTACCTCATACGGAATCTCATAGCGATCGAGCATATCCTTGAAGTGCATACGATTATCCTTGTTGTAATTCTCAAGTCCGCTGGTATCGTAAGTATATGCAGGTATCTTTCCTGTATTCAGCAATTGGAATAGCAGGGTAAACAGATTCACCCTTCCTTCCTGAGGCTCTACAGGGTAGTATAATGGAGCATTTGCATCCTTCGTAAGATCAAGTTCACGATAGATGTCTCGACGCCATACTACGTCAGCAGGCACTTCGACAGCTGTTGGGAACATGATACTAGCACGACTGACAGCTGGTTTTGCTGCCTGTGTATTTCTGGTAGCCGTCTGACGAGTCACCCCAGAAGGTTGGGCTTGAGTCGTAGTTGGCCTCGTTGTCGTAGTCGGCCGTGTAGTTGTGGTTGACCTTGTTGCAGGCGTAGCTGGTGCTGCTGTTGTGGTTGGCCTCGTTGTGTTGGTGTTACTCTGCGTCACTCTGCTGTTTGCAGGTTGCGCACTCATGCTGAGTGTGGAGCATATACCTAATATTACGATGATGATTCTCTTCATATGCTGATCTTGCTAATTGATGATTACTTCCATAGAACTTGGTAGGGTACGCTCAATGCCATCAGGTCCGATAGCATGCACCCTTGAGATATAGAAACGTTTTCCTCTGTTGAGTCGACGAATCATATCACGTTGACGATCGGTGAAATTGGCCGATTTAGATACCTCTGGGAGGACATTACCCATATTGTCAAAGAATGTGGTTTCGAAACCTACAACACGGAACTGAATATCGAGCAAACCGTCATCGATTGCTGCACTGATACCAGTTGTATTAAGCAGGGATGCTTTGCCGAATGGCTGACCACCTTTGTAACGAATTGGGTTACCCTTATCGTCTGTATAGGCAATATAAGCTGTTGGATCAGGCAATTTACGCACATGGAACGTGAATTTACCCATCTCTTGTGAACGGCCCTGATTATCTGCTGTGACAGTGATGACCACATCCTCGCCCACTTTCGAAGGAATAGCGACATACTCTCCATCGCTTTTCTTCGTGAGCGTTCCTCCGCTCATCGTGGCATTCACCTTATTCTTTGGCACACCTGGAACACTGACACTAATAGGATTCTGATAGCCTGCATAAAGCATATTCATCATGGTTGCAGACACAGTTGCAGCAGGCTCGACAACGGTGTATGGCTGTGCAAAATCACGACGGATTTCCTCACCATTACCGTTACGCATAATCAAATAGCCTCTCAGCGTAAAGTCGCCTGTTGAGTTACAGATGGTCTCGTAGTGTCCGTTGCTCGACTTCAACAAAGTGTTGCCAATATAGATTTCTGGACGTGCTGTAGTGTCAACAGCTGCCATGATAATATCAGCAGAGAAGCGACCTCCACGAACGACAGTTTGTGCATTTGGAATGACGAACGCACTGATTTCGTTCACACGTACATCCTTGATGTCAATATTTGCAACCAGCTGATGAAGTATTTCTCCTTCTGCACTTCGTACGTCATTCTGCAGTTTTGTCAACAAGGTCACAGATGCTATCACAGGAGTATTTTCAAACATATATTCCTGCCAGTTCTTACCAAGCACCTTTGCCTTTGTAGGAACTGTGGTAGAAAGGTTGTCAGAGATAATCTTGCGCATGCTAGAGTCGTTTGACATCTCTGTGATGAAACTTCGATAGCCATTAATGGCCTTATAGAGTTCACCTCCTCGACCTATGCCTGGAGCCAGCATCACATGGGTAGCAGCTTCCAGATTCTCCTTATTATTTATATTTAATATATCACCGTCTTTGCCGTCAGCTTCACGCACGATTGCCCACTTCAGGTCTTCTGCCAATTGATAAAGCGAGTCAGACCTCTGACGCACGTTCTGCGCTTTGTTGTACCACTCCTTCACCTTCTCTGGATTCTGCTCCATCGCTTCGTCCAAAGTCTTGTATATTGCGGCATTCTGAGATGATTCGTTTTCCTTGGAGCGATTCAGTCCTTCATCGACCAATGAGAATCCATTCAGCACATCCGAACTGACGTTCAATGCGAGCATTGCCATCAGTACGAGGTACATCAGGTTGATCATCTTCTGACGTGGTGATAGTTTTCTCTTCTTTATTGCCATAGTTGTGTCTTACTATTCGACAATTTATGCGTTAGTATTGTTTGTCATATTCACTTTCAGTGCCTCAACCATTCGAGCGTAAACCTGATTCAGTTCTTCAAGCTGACTTGCCAGGCGCTTCGTCTGAGCATTCACGTCGTCTATGGTTGCACTTTGTGCACTTACACTACGCAACTGCATCTCATAGAAGCGGTTGATACCCGTAAGCGTACGATTCATGTTCTCCATCTCTTCTGAGTCGCGAGTAAGTCTTGCTGACTGTTCTGCAACCTTCTTCAAGATTTCTGTTAACTCATTCAGTTGGTCAACATACGTCTGCGTAGCCTCTTGCATCTCAGGACACATTCCTGCAAATTGGGGTGAAGTAACAATTGGCGATGCTGCAATAGCACTAGCCAATTGAGCTGCATCAACAGGAGTTTCTTCTGACTCGCCTGTAGCTGCTGCTGGCTGACTTCCTCCATTACCGCCAATGATGATTGTTCCACCTGCAGGTACACCTCCACCAACAATCACGGTACCTCCTGCAACTGCTGGCTCTACATCAGCTTGTCCTGCTTCGTCTGCAATTTCTTCTTTCTTGCCATCATCGTCGTATGGACGTTCAAATCCTGCAAGGAAGAACACAATGACCTCTGTTCCCATACCTAAGAACAACATGAAGTCGGCACCATCGATATGGGTAATCTTGAACAAAGCACCCAAAATCACGATTGACGCACCCCAACTATATGCATAGT
Organism: uncultured Bacteroidales bacterium; assembly: GCA_902785075.1. Taxonomy (GTDB): domain Bacteria; phylum Bacteroidota; class Bacteroidia; order Bacteroidales; family Bacteroidaceae; genus Colivivens. Next base: position 28,475 of record CACZXN010000018.1, read on the forward strand.
TCAAGAACATCTGACCGGGCTTACTATCCATCCAGCGTTGTAGCTTTGCTATTATATTATTCTTTGCCATTTTTCTAATTTAATAAAGGTTATGTGAATATTTATTTCTTTTGTTTTGTGGCAGTTCCTACTTGTGTTCTTACACATCTGAATCCTACAAACGAACGTCCTACATTCTGGAACTCAGACGTACGCCAAGCCGACTTGATGAAGCTTTCAGGGTCTTTCCACGATCCACCACGAACTGATTTCTTCTTCAATGCGTATGGATCTTCAATAGCTGCATTATACTTGAGTGTAGGGTTCAGGTCGCTCATCGAAAGCACGCCTGCCTCTGTATAGACGGTTGAAGTCCACTCAGCTACGTTTCCAGCCATATCATACAAACCATTTGAATTGGCAGAATAGATGCCGACTTTCGATGTGATGATGTTACCATCCATCGTGTAGTTACCTCTATCAGGTTTGAAGTTCGCATAATAGCAACCTTTGTCGCTCTTCACGTCTTCGTTTTCCCAAGGGAGTTCGTTTCCTTCTTTTCCACGAGCTGCAAATTCCCATTCTGCTTCGGTAGGCAGACGATAGCGCTGGATAAACTTCGCATTGCCGCCCAATCCTTTCATCAGGAAGTCAGTACGCCAATTGCAAAATGCGTTTGCCTGTTCCCAGTTAACCCCGACTACAGGATATTCGTTGTAGTTAGGATGACTGAAATACAATCGCATGTAAATCTCGTTCTCTGCATTCTGGAAATCATTTACCCAGCAAGTGGTATCAGGATAAATATTAATAATGTATGTATTGACAAAGTCCCACATGCTCGACAGAGGTCTGGTAAGTGTCTGACGAACAATACGTCCTTCATCGTCGATATAGGCAGTATCCTTCGAAATCATCACCTCTTCATTTGGATCGACTACGATATCCGTGTTGAGATTACGTTCTGATGGGTTCAGACGATATTTGCGTTGTGCTGCCAATGCATAATCAAACGTTTCATAACGATAGTTCATCTGACTGGCATCCAGCATCTTAGTTCCGTCAAAAGGATGGTAGGTGTACACACTTTCCAAAATACGCTGCTCATCTTCGTCAGGATTACGCCAAGGTAGCGCTTTCGACCAATTAAGATGTGGAGGTACAGGGTCACCATTCTTGTCTTCCTCGATTCTGTACTCATCATATCCGGCATCAGCCAATCGCTCACGGAGAATGGAATCACGTACCCAAAGCACGAATTGGCGATACTTCGAGTTGGTCACTTCTGTCTCGTCCATCCAGAACGCATCTACAGAAATCTCTCTTTCTGGCATTTTCTTGCCCCACAAGCTGTCGGTATTGTCTGTACCCATCTTCAACGAGCCACGTTTAATCAACACCATCCCAAAAGGGGCGGGTTCGGAAATGGCAGAACCACCAACACCAGTCACTTCACCTCCTGCCGCTTCAGCCGAGCCTCGTGAACTCATACATGATACGACCGTGATGAATAGTGCCAAAATGCCTACTGCAAATAATCCTTTTTTCATATATTCTCTGTTTTTTGTAATATTCAACTTTGTTTTGCCTGCATGTGTCCGTCATTACAGGAATCGTGCACTTTTATGCAGATTCTTGCCTTTCTTGAACAAATCGAGATTGGTCTTATAGTTCAACACCAATTCGTGTGTTCCATGAGCTGCTCCCACTCCTTGAGTGTACATCTGGTAGGAATATCCCAACTGTACGCCGTGGAAATTTCCACCAATCATCGCCGTTACAGATATCCCTGGGCTATATCCAACGCCTGCGAAGAATGTCCTGGCATCATATTCATAGAGCGCTTTACACTGGAAGTCCTCACGCCACGACTGAAAGTCTGACTGGACCATCACAGCAGGTTGTAAAGATAATAACGTATTTTTTAGCTTAATATTGCCTCCAGCCATAAAATAATATGTACGCGAGACTTCAATTTCGTATTTTTCGCTTACTTCAATAGTAGGTGCCATCAGGTGACTTGCCGATAATCCTGCCCATAATTTGGGGCTGTAGTAGTACACTCCTGCTGCAAAGTCAAAATGCTTGCCCTCAGCTACTGATGTAGGAAATGCGGGGTCTTTGGGGTCAGCAAGAATGATGTTTCCTGGGTCGATTTTCTCGTTCAACATACCACCTTGAACACCCACAGCTATGCGGCCTTTCTCACCCAATTTCATGTTAAATGCATACTGAGCAGCTAGCTTTGAGGTCTTAAAAATGCCGATTTCATCGCTATAAAGGCTGATTCCAGCTCCATGGCGAGGTCCGAAGAAATAGATAGGCATGTGTGCTCCTGCATACATGGTTTTCGGAGCACCGTCATAACCTGCAAACTGCAACGAATAAGCGATTGATACATCCAGCAATCCGTCCGTTCCTGATACTGCAGGGTTATAATACGAACGCAGGGTTGTGAAGTCGGTAAACTGCACATCCCACTGAGCATGTACTGCCTGCACTGTTGCTGATAGTACTGCTATGATGATCAAAAACTTTTTGTTCATTGACTATATTAACTCAATTTTGGCTTTTTTATTGCCTTGCTATGCGTTTTTATTTAGCTCAGGGTACGAAATTCTTGTATGATACATGATTTTCAGCTTCTCTTTCATCACTTCTTTGGCGTCTGCTATATCCTTGAATGTGATAGGGCAGAACTCGAAGTAGCCTTCTTTCACTTGAGTATCTACGATTGTATCGACCCTTTCGCTGATTGTTTCTTCGGTATATTCTGTTAAACTGCGTGAGGCGGCTTCCACAGAGTCGGCCATCATCAGGATGGCTTCCTCCTTGCTGCGTGGGTTAGGTCCTGGATACTGGAAACGGTTCTCGTCCACCTCCTCGTCTGGATGTTCGTTCTTATAGGTAATCAAGAAATACTTGGCCTTTCCAAGTCCATGATGGGTGGAGATGAAGCCCTTGATTTGTTCAGGTAAATTATATCTGTCAGCCAATCCCAGTCCTGTTGTCACATGGGAGATGATGACTTCTGCACTTTTCACAGCACTGAGGTGCTTGTGTGGATTGCCTCCTGCCTGATTCTCTGTAAAGAATGCCGGTCGCTCCAGCTTTCCGATATCGTGATACAGAGCGCCTGTACGTACCAACTGCGACTTCGCCCCGATTTTCTTGGCTATCTCTGATGCCAGATTGGCAACCTGCATCGAATGCTGGAAAGTGCCTGGTGCCTCTTCCGACATCTTTTGAAGCAATGGATGATTGATGTTCGACAATTCAACCAACGTCACGTCGCTGACAAATCCGAACGTCTTTTCCATCACCCAGAGGAACGGATAGGTGAAGAGCAACAATAGGCCATTAATGCCGAAATACATGAAAATCCTACGGTCCAAATCGCTGACACCTGCACCTATAGAGAATTCGTATGCGGTATAGAACACATAATAAGTCAGCGTGATTAATATCGCTGTCTGTACTATCTGCGAGCGTTGGGTCAACTCACGCAAACTAAGTATCACCACAATACCTGCAAGGATTTGGAAAAGGAGGAACTCGTAAGGGCTATTGAGCGATAACGAAATCAACAACACCATTGCGATATGCGAGATGAAAGCCGTTCGAGAATCCATGAACACACGGATGATAATCGTGCCCATGCAACAAGGTATCACAAACACATGGAACAGATGGCGTGACACCAAAACGTATGAAACAATGCAGAAGAATACCACGATCGAGAAGAGCAGGATGACACTTCGTGGGTTCTCGATATAATCAGCACGGAACACCGACAAATAGCTGACGAGAAGCATGAACACAAGGGCAACAATCGCTATCTGTCCCCATAAGAGGATGCCCGAACGCCCATTCTCTTCGGCACGATGATTGATGACTGCTTCATACGATTTCAGTTTCTGATAAATCTCTTCGGTCACCAACTCACCTCTATCCACGATTTTCTCATTCACGCGGACAAATCCCAAACTCGAATTCATCGCATCGTAGGCAGCTTGCAACTCTTCTTCCGATTTCATCGGTTCATACTCCAAGTTTTCAGCCAAGATGGTGTTGATATTCAGCGCTCGTATGTCCCGATTGGTGAAGCCCGAAAGGTTGTGTCCAACGATGAATTGGTAGGCTTCTTGTAACGACATCACACGATCAAATGGGACAATTTGAGCCTCATTGCCCCTAATTACGCGAATGTAGTTCGTTCCCAATGCCTGTAAACTATCATAAGTCGTTCCCAGCATCACACCTTGTTGAAACACACTGTCAATCATCGTGATGACATGTTTGGTCAGACGTTCATCTGCATTGAGTCGTCTCAAACGGTCCTTCACACTCGCCTCCATCTGCAGATTGCGGGTGAAATAGGGAACAAATGAACGGGCAAGGCTGTCGCGTTTCATGCCCAACGTCGAATCGCTCATCTGGATATTGAACTTCTGGGTCGATATCATCGTGCCATAATGCCAAGGTTGGTTCAGTTCATACGAGTAGTTGAATTCACCCATTCTTGGCAGAAAATACACGACAATTGCCGTAGCGACAACAACAATCGCTATTTTCAGCAACAGGAGATTCATCGCATGATCCTTCTGCTGTTGCAACTTAGTACGCGCTTTCTTATTCTGTCTCAGTTTCATGCCGACTTCGTTTTAACATGCAAAGATAATAAAAAAAACAGAATTTATCTCATTATTCATCATTTTTTTCATTTTTTCAATTCGTCAATTCTCCAATTCTTCATTTTTTACTAACTTTGCGCTCGGAACCTACGAATTAATCCATCTCGTCAGTCATTACGATTTATCAATTTTACAAACAAATATAAAATGGCATCAACAACTAATTCGGGCGGTTTGAAATTCCGCCTCACCGTTCTAAATTTCCTTGAGTTTGCAATATGGGGAGCCTACCTCACCTGTATGTCACGTTATCTCATAACAGCCGGTTTGGGCGACTATATCTCATATTTCTATAGCGTACAAGGCTTTGTGTCACTATTCATGCCCGCATTGATGGGTATCGTAGCCGACCGCTGGATTCAAGCACAGAAAACACTGTCATTGTGTCAGTTCATAGCAGGTATAGCCATGTGTGCGGTTGCATTCTATGGAAACAGCGCTGGATCGAATGCCGATTTCAGCATCTTGTTCTCGTTATACACCCTCAGTGTTGCATTCTTCATGCCAACCATTGCATTGACCAACAGTGTGGCTTATGCAGCACTCGAAAATGCAGGGGAAGACACAGTGAAGGCATTCCCCCCTATTCGCGTTTGGGGAACCATCGGATTCATCATCTCCATGCTATGTGTCGACTGGAGCGGATTGCAGGACAAACCTTGGCAATTCGCCGTCTCAGGCGGTCTCAGCATCATCATGGCATTCTATGCCCTGACCATGCCAGCATGTCCTACTAACCAAGGAGGAGAGAAGAAGTCGTTCATCGATGCCCTCGGACTCCGTGCCTTTACACTGTTCAAGCAAAAGAAGATGGCGATCTTCTTCATTTTCTCGATGATGCTTGGTTCCGCATTGCAGATTACGAACGGCTATGCCAATCCGTTCATCGCATCATTTGGAGCCGAGGAAGCCTTTGCCGACACCTTTGGCGTACAACATGCCAACACACTGATTTCGCTGTCACAGATATCCGAGACCCTCTGCATCCTGCTCATTCCATTCTTCCTCAAGCGGTTTGGCATCAAGATTGTGATGCTCATGTCCATGTTCGCATGGGTACTACGCTTCGGTTTCTTTGCCATAGGCGATCCAGGATTCCCAGGAGTCATCCTGCTCATCCTATCAATGATTGTCTACGGAGTAGCATTCGACTTCTTCAACATCAGCGGATCACTGTTTGTCGACCAAGAGACAGACCTTAACATCCGCAGCAGCGCGCAAGGCTTGTTCATGATGATGACCAACGGATTTGGAGCCTCCATAGGTATGTTGCTTGCAGGAGGGGTAGTCAACCACTACACAAAGCAAGACAACGGTTACACCATAGGCGAATGGGACACCTGTTGGTACATCTTTGCAGGCTATGCACTCATCGTAGCCATCCTATTTGCCATCCTATTCCGGTATAAGCATGTAAGATAATAGCGAAAACTTGTTCTTACCTCTAACTCACCCATACCGTTCACTCGCTCTACCCATACTCTAGCTATACTGTTTGAGTAAGCCTAGAGTATGGCTAGAAGCAGCTTAGAGTATGGCTAGAGTAAGCCTAGAGTATGGCTAGAGTAAGCCTAGAGTATGGCTAAGGTATGCTAAGGGTATGGATAGAAACCCTCTTGAATCTTCATTAGGTCTGCACGGTTTATCCCTTAGACTGGACTGTTTTCGCATGTATCTTATCTATCATTTTGCTTTGTTATCCTTGTAACAAAGTACTCCCCCATTGTTCCACCAACACGACCTTGAACACCGTACATGTCTAAATAAACTTTTGCCATAATGCTAATAAGTTTTAATTAATACCTAAATCATACCCTTGGAGATAGAGAGAGGACTGAGAGGAGACTGAGAGGGGACTGAGAGGGGACTGAGCAAGCCTTGTGCAATCATCCCGAAAACATCCTAAAATAACGAAAGATACGAAAATCTATTCTTACTGATGACAATCATGGATGATTGCTTTGCTTAGCAAAGGTTTTGTTTTTCTAAAGTGCTTCTGAATGCTAGTTTCAAGACACTTAAGCAAAATAAAACTTATCATCAATACTAAAACATCTGTGTGAATCCGTAAGATCCGTGGTCGTTAAAAAAACATATCATCAGTAAGAACCTACCTATTTATTTTTGCATTGGTTTCGTATTTTCGCACTTTTTCGCAATCCATGAATCTCTGTGTGATCCGTGTTATCTGTGTGAGGTTAAACAACTATTCAAAGTTCAAGGTTCAAGCTGAAGGATTCAACTTCAATTTTTCAACTGCCGCTTTGACCTGCCTTCGGTGAAGCCTCTCCGGCCCCCACATACTACCTTCTCTCTCGTAGAGAGAAGTACGTATGGGGTCAGAGCTTCACCTACGGCAACTCCTAAAATCTAAGACCAAAAACAGCGTAAATTCCAAACGAATTAAGCCTAAATTCAAGGAGAATTCAGCGTAAATTCCCATCGAAGTCAGGCTCCAAACTCACTTCATGTGTTTGTCATGCAGGGGGAGGAATGGGGTGCATACATGAGATAGGGCTTCCGCCCTATCCTAAATTATTTCGCCCCGTTGGGGGAGAGAAATCATAAATTCATGTTAGGTTTATGTTAGGTCTTAGTTACCTCTTAGTTAGGTCTTAGTTACCTCTTTAGAGAACCGAAAACACGACTACAAGTATCTGCAAAGCTATTTTTAGGGTATTTTATGTTAGGTCTTTGCGAATTTCATATTATTCTGCATTATTCATCGAATCATCCGAGAGATTTGACACACGGTATGTCGAAACGGTCCCTCACTGGGAATCAAGCGGTCCCACACTGGGAATCAAGCGGTCCCACATTGGGACTCAAGAGATGTTGAGCTGTAGGAAACGGAAACCGTTAGGGTAAGAGCTGTAGAGCAGAAGGGGGCTCTTTCTTACCACTTATCCTCAGGATAGATTTCGTTGTTGTAAACGGATCGTGGACATAGTTCCATGTAGTCGAATGCGAAGGAGCCATTCGAGGTTTCCAACTTCTGTTGTACACGTACCCAGTGTTCGGACTTTCCGTCAGAATGGAAGATGGTGTAGATGCGTCGCATGTCATCACGGATGGTACGCTGGAGTGTTCGTCCACCGGTACCGTCTGCTCCAGTTGCTCCATACGATGCCGGTCCTTTCATCCATCCACGGTTGTGAAGGGCTTTGTCGTATGCTGCGATTGCTTCATCGTCGCCCAAATCGTCATCTGACTTCCATCCGATTGACGGGTCGTCGCCGTGTTTGCGGAGGTCGATAGGTATGCCACAGGGTGCTCCGTCGAAATAGACTTGTATGATGCCTCGGGTGGCGAATCCGATACATACCTGGACACGGAACTCGTATTCTCCTTCGGGTACGGGTGGTATCTTGAACTGGATGTCGTACATGCCTGTTATCTGTACTTCGTCGCCTTGATATGACCAGAAGTCGAGATAGCGATTGCGGACGTGTATGTGTGTTTTTGCGTCTTCGAATTTGAAGTTCTTGAGCGATCCTGCCTTAAAGGCGAGACAGGTATTGGGATTTTGTTCGGGATCGTAGGATGTGCTACGTGCGCCATATTGACCTGGGTAGTCGGGACAGCCTCCTGTGCCTCGCACTCCATGTCCGCGTGCGCCACTGGTGATGAAATCGGGGGACAGGGTGGTTGCATCAATACGAAGGCGCTCGTTCAGCACTTCTTCCTGTGTCTGACGCCCATAGTCGATGATGTCGTTGAGGTAGTGGTACACTCCGTTGGTTGCCAAAAGGTCGATGGAGGCTTCGGACGGGGAGAGAATCCTTGAGCCTGGGATGAACACTCCTCTGCTGTCCTTACGATTCTGCACGCCCCTACGGTTGATATATCGTCCTGCTGATGAGCCTGAGGGGTATGATATCTTCATGATGGAATAGGGCATCATGGTCTCATACCAATCTGCCACATCCCAATGTTTGCGGTCGAAATTGGATGCAAGCAGTCGGTTGTCGCATGTTAGCATGTTGTAAATGATTCGCTCGGGCAACAGGTGGTAGGACACAAACCGATTGAGTGAGTTTCGACGGTCGGTTTCGTCTGTCACATCTGCATCTTCTGGATACATCTCGTCGTAAACTTGCTTGGCATAGGCACGTAGGTCGTCGATGGTGTAGATGCCATGCTGGGCAAACACTTCGTTCTTCTCAGCAAAGGCTGTGTAGCATATATAGCGTTTTTCCATGTATGACACATTATCGACTGTTGAGCCTGTAAGGTGACAAACTCCTTCTGCAAACGAGTCAACTGAACAATGATAGTTCTCGTCGATATAGTCGCGCAGGGAATCGTCCATGTGGGTAAGGAACAGTGCTTGTGTGAAGAGTGAGATGGTTGAATCCTGAAGCATGTAGTCGGGCAGCATCTCCGTTGCGGCATTGATGACGTGGTCAATGGTGTGAACCACACCGTTTTCTACAGAGTCGTCGCGATGGATGATCTGTGCCGAGCGATTGATATAGTAGTTGATGGGCACGGATTCGGACTCTGTAGTGTCCTGCTCACATGTGATAGTGAGATAGCGGTCAAGCATATTCATCGTAGGTAGTGTGGCATCCGAGAAATAGTAGGTGAAATAAGACTGCTCAATAATGTGTGTGGCTGCGATGGTGTCGCAATCCTCCACACTCAGCTCGTCGACTGACGAGAGGCCGCGTCCTGCCAAGAAGAGGTCGATCGCCTCATCGGTGGGAGCAAAGACGGTATAAGAACCGTAAGTGCCCAAAAGATCGAGGCTAACCATGCGCGACTTATTGATGATCTCGACAAACTTACTGAACAACTCAGGTCGTTTCAGCAAGTATGCATTGGCCATATCGCCCTTAGCGGTGTAATAGTTCTCGCGGTCGGGAGTGTCGTCA
>CACZXN010000019.1 GCA_902785075.1 uncultured Bacteroidales bacterium
CCTAATAGCCAGAGTGGACGAGGTCATCGCTCAGTATGCAGACATTGCTTCCGTCAATACTACCAGTGCATACACACGACTTGTGAAGGCACGCGACTACTATAGCGGTGATTCAAAAATCAAGAACGACACCGTCATCCTTAACTCCATCAAGCAGTTGACATCATATCTTGACAAGCTACTGAGTCTGACCTCCGGTATTGATGAGATAACAGCTGTGAAAGAGGCAAACAGCAAATACTATAATTTGCAAGGCCAGCAAATCGACTCCTTACATAAAGGTATTCATATCATCAATGGAAAGAAAGTACTGGTGAGGTGAAGGGCTGGAGAGCTGTAGAGCTGTAGAGCTGTAGAGCTGTAGGGCTGTAGAACTGTAGGGCTAAGGACTGTAGAGCTAAGGGCTGTAGAGCTGTAGAGCTGTAGAGCTGTAGAGCTGGAGAACTGGAGAGCTAAGGGCTGTAGAGCTAAGGACTGTAGAGCTAAGGACTGTAGAGCTAAGAACTGTAGAAAAAGGGCTGTAGAGCTGTAGAGCTGTAGAGCTGTAGAACTGTAGGGCTGTAGAACTGTAGAGCTGGAGAGCTGGAGAGCTGGAGAACTAAGGGCTGTAGAGCTGTAGGGCTGTAGGGCTGTAGAACTGTAGGGCTGGAGAGCTGTAGAATTGTAGAGCTAAGGACTGTAGGGCTAAGGACTGTAGAGCTAAGGACTGTAGAATTGTAGGATATGGAAGTAAAATTGTTTTATAAGAACTTGAAGGTGTATCAAGATGCTAAGGGATTAGTGAATGATGTATATAAACTGATGAAGAAATTCCCAGCAGAGGAACGTTTTGGTCTTTGTGATCAATTAAGAAGGGCAATTATCTCTGTTCCATCGAATATTGTTGAAGGATTATCCAGACAATCGGATAAAGAGAAACATAATTTCCTAAACATAGCTTATGGTTCATTGATGGAGACTTTATGCCAACTTGATATTGCTACCGACCTCGGATATATTACGGAGGAAGAGCTAAAAGATGTAGAGCTAAGAGCCGTAGATTTGATTCGTATGTTAAAAGGAATAATGAGGAAGTTGGACTGTAGAGCTAAGAGCTGTAGGACTGTAGAGCTGTAGGACTGTAGAGCTGTAGGGCTGGAGGGATGGAGAGCTAAGAGCTAAGGGCTGGAGAGCTGTAGGACTGTAGAGCTGTAGAACTGTAGGGCTGTAGAGCTGTAGGGCTGTAGAGCTAAGGGCTGGAGGGCTGTAGAACTGTAGAGCTGTAGGAATGGAGAGCTAAGAGCTGTAGGACTGTAGAGCTGTAGAAAAAAGGGCTGTAGAGCTAAGGGCTGTAGAGCTGTAGGACTGTAGAGCTGTAGAGCTGTAGAGCTAAGGACTGTAGAGCTGGAGAGCTGTAGGACTGGAGAGCTGTAGGACTGAAGAGCTGTAGAGCTGTAGGACTGTAGAGCTGTAGAAAAAAGGGCTGTAGAACTGGAGAGCTGTAGAGATAAGAAATAAATAAAAATAACATCCCCTTTTGGGGGCGTGTGCTTGAAAACCACGCTAAAAAAACAAGAAACATGAAACAAAACAAATCAGAGAGCGCTACAATTGTTGGCAATCCGTCATCCCCTTTTAAAGGGGACAAAAAAAGAACTTATGTGAGTATTTCCTTCATGCTGATGGGAATCCTCTTCTGTGTATGTCTTATCACTTCTAACCTGCTTGAGACCAAGGTGTTCCGCGTCTATGGCGACATCTCACTCACCTGCGGTTTCATTATCTTCCCTATCTCGTACATTCTCAATGACTGTATTGCAGAAGTATGGGGGTATCGTAAAGCCCGACTGATTATCTGGGCGGGGTTCTTGATGAATTTCTTCGTCGTTTTAATGGGAGCCATTGCCTGTTATCTCCCTGCGCTCGACCCAGAGAGCGATCTTGCCTTCCGCCAGACATTCATGTTTGCACCCCAAGTCACTATGGCCAGCTTCATCGCCTTCGTGATAGGATCGTTCCTCAATGCATGGGTGATGAGCAAGATGAAATTAGCAAACAGGAACAAAGGACATAAAAACTATTATTTCTCCCTCAGAGCCATCGCATCTACTATTGTAGGCGAAAGTGCTGACTCCATCATCTTCTTCCCATTGGCCTTCTACATCTTCCCTACTATTATCGAAGGTGCTCCCAAAGTACCGTTCGAGGTACTGATCAGCCTAATGGTCACCCAAGTCATTGCTAAGACACTCTACGAGATTGTCGCACTGCCAATCACCATCCGTGTGGTCAACTACGTGAAGAAACATGAGGGTACCGATGTATATGATGATGACGTATCGTACAACGCATTTAAGATAAAAGAACTATAATAGGTGAGAGGTGAGAGGTGAGAGTCGGAAGGCTGAAGGCTGAAGGCTGAAGGCTGAAGGCTGAAGGCTGAAGGCTGAAGGCTGAGGGATGAAACGAAGGCTGAGGGATGAGGGATGAGGGGCGAATTCTGGTTAAGGGTTAAGGGTTAAGGATTCAAGATTCAAGATTCAAGATTCAAGATTCAGGATTCAGGATTCAAGAGTCAAGGTTCAGGATTCAGGATTCAGGATTCAAGATTCAAGATTCAGGATTCAAGATTCAGGATTCAAGAGTCAAGAGTCAGGATTCAAGATTAAGAAAGATAAGATAATATGGAACGAAATGAAGAAGGTTTGCAGTCATTAGGACGTAAGACCGAATATAAGACCGACTATGCACCAGAGGTGTTAGAAACATTTGTGAACAAACACCCAGAGAATGACTACTGGGTACAATTCAACTGTCCGGAATTTACCAGTCTCTGTCCCATCACCGGTCAGCCCGACTTTGCAGAGATACGTATCAGCTACCTACCCGACCAACGAATGGTTGAAAGCAAGAGTCTGAAACTCTATCTCTTCAGTTTCCGCAATCATGGAGACTTTCATGAAGACTGTGTCAATGTCATTATGAAAGACCTTATCCGTCTGATGGACCCTAAGTACATAGAAGTGACAGGGTTCTTCACCCCACGTGGCGGCATTTCAATCTATCCATATGCCAATTATGGACGTCCAGGTACCAAATACGCAGAACTGGCCACTTATCGAATGCAGAATCATAACCTGTAATCACTACATACATGAAACAAAAGATCCTCATACTCGCATTAATGATGCTCCCCATGACTGCATGGGGACAGGGATTGACTCAATGGGTATTGGATCGTCTTGACTCGATGGCTACCAAAGGAATCGATCGTAACTACATCGACCTACCCAAGCATCCATGGACAATAGAAGCCCGTATCACGGAAAGTAACTCAAGGATGAACATGACGTCCAGATGGGAAGATGAAGAAGAATTAGACGGTACGGCAGACTTCAGCATCACAACCCATAATGGCTATCATCCTGCGTTAGGATTGAAAATCAGTTATCGAGGGACAGGCATCGGTTTTTCCAAGCGGTTGAGCAGCAAAGGCTCCAGTTTCTCCTTTAACTCAACGAGTGGACATTATGGATTTAATTTAAGCCTGAAATCATTCGAAAACACCAATGCAGATTTCCTCGCATCAGGTTATGAAGAAGGCGTCCCTACTCAACTACAAGACAATTTAGAGGTGGAGCATCCTATCAAGGTACGTTCACAGTTCCTTGATGCCTACTACATGTTCAACGGCTCACACTACTCATACGCAGCAGCCAATAAGCCAGGACTGATACAGCGGCGCTCAGCTGGTTCGGTGGTAGCAGGCATCATGTATTATCACGCCAGTGTGGACTTCATCAGTAACAACATCTCTAACGTCATCTTAAACATACTGATGCACAACATCGGAAAACAAAAGATGTCACAAGCCAGTATTGGGGTTGGGTATGCTTATAATTGGGTACCAGCACGCGGATGGTTGATCGGTGCTGTAGTCATGCCTATGTTCACTTTCTATAACCGCACTAAAACCTATCGCTATGAAGTGACTTATATTGGAGACAAAGAAATTGAAGATGATGATTTTTTTGAAGAAGGTGATGACATGTTCTTAGTGTCAGATCCAATGATAGAGCGCACCCCTAACAAATTAGAGTTCAACTATGACGGTCGCTTATCCATTATCCGTAACTGGGAACGTTTCCATGTACGGCTAACTGGTCAATACCACCATTTCACTTATGGAAACGACGACACCCACGGATGGCTTTCAGACTGGTCTGCTTATCTATCTCTGGGTTATCGGTTTTAAGTGACTGCACTCACAAATCGGTCATTTTTCATCGACCTAGGTGAATTTCTTATGTTCAACAAAAAAAAAATTGCAAATCGTAAATGGTATTTGGAAAACATTTACTAACTTTGCATTCAAATATGTGCTTAAATTTTTAATTTTTTAATTAAAACGTAATAGTATGAATATCAAAGATTACAACTTCGACGGCAAAAAAGCTATCGTACGTGTTGACTTCAACGTGCCTATTCAGGACGGAAAGATCACAGACATGACTCGTATCAACGGTGCAGCTCCAACTCTCAAACTGATTCTTGAGAAAGGTGGAAGCCTTATCATCATGTCACACATGGGTAAGCCAAAAGGCAAAAAGAAACCAGAACTCTCACTCAGCCAGATTGTTGACGCAGTAAGCCAGACTCTGGGTGTTCCTGTTAAGTTCGCTCCAGACTGTGCTGACGCATCAGAAGCTGCAGCAGCCCTGAAGAAAGGTGAGGTATTGTTGCTTGAAAACCTCCGTTACTATCCAGAGGAAGAAGGCAAACCTGTAGGTATAGAGAAAGATGATCCTGCATATGAGGATGCTAAGAAAGAAATGAAAGGTCGTCAGAAGGACTTCGCAAAGAAGTTGGCTTCATACGCTGACTGTTATGTGATGGATGCCTTCGGAACAGCTCACCGCAAGCATGCATCTACAGCAGTCATCGCTGACTACTTCGATGCAGACAACAAGATGTTAGGCCTGTTGATGGAGAAGGAAGTACAAGCTGTTGATAATGTCCTCAGCAACATCAAGCGTCCATTCGTTGCCATTATGGGTGGTTCAAAGGTTTCTACCAAGATCGGTATCATTGAGAACCTTCTCGGTAAGGTAGATAAGCTCATCCTCTGTGGTGGTATGACTTATACATTCATGAAGGCTCACGGTGGTAACATCGGCAACTCAATTGTTGAGCTTGACAAGCTCGACGTAGCTCTCGGTGTAGAGGAAATGGCAAAGAAGAACGGTGTTGAACTCGTTCTCGGTGAAGACTCTGTATGCTGCACTGGCTACGACTTCTCTACTTTCTCAGTTAAGCCAGGTGCTCAGATCAAGACTTTCCCATCAAACGCTATCGAAGACGGATGGGACGGCCTCGATGCAGGACCAAAGAGTCGCGAGAAATTTGCAAAGGCAATCGAAGGTGCTAAGACTATCCTTTGGAACGGTCCTGCAGGATGCTTCGAATGCGAAGACTTCACTCCAGGTTCACGCGCTGTAGGCGAGGCTGTAGCAAAGGCAACAGCTGAAGGAGCATTCTCACTCATCGGTGGTGGTGACTCTGTTGCTTGTGTCAACAAGTTTGGATTGGCAGACAAGGTTTCTTACATCTCAACAGGTGGTGGTGCACTGCTTGAAGCAATCGAAGGTAAGGTACTTCCAGGTGTAGCTGCTATCAAAGGTTAATCAGTGAAAGTATCTATTTCAATACTGTTAACAGCTGTCGTACTGAGCATGTTCAGCGCATGCCAGTACGGCAGTGTTGATAATACAGGAACAAGAGCAGACTCCGATTCAACGACTATCCACATTGCTGTGCTACCTACAGCGGAATGTCAACCTTTCTATGTAGCACAGCAGCGGGGATTGTACGACTCGTTGGGGATTAGCGTATGTCTTGATACATTCTTTGCCGCTATGGATGCAGATACAGCCTTTATGAACAACCAGGTGCAGCTGTTGATATCCGACTCCCTAAAAGCCCGGTATCTCAACCGTTTGGTTCAAAAAGACTCTATCGTTTCCATTATCTCAGACACCTTACGGCTATCGATGATGACAGGCAAACCCACCCGAATCAAGTCAATCAACAGCCTAAAAGAGAAAATCATTGCGGTAACACGCAACTCTGCTATCGACTACTTTGCCGATCAGACCATGGACAAAGCCAAAATAAAACGAGAGTATCTCAATCGCCCACAAATTAACAACATCGCACTAAGAGCAGACATGCTTAACCTGAACCAGTTTGACGGTGCCATCTTACCCGAACCGTTCGCTACTCAATGTGAAGCATTAGGTGCCTATCGGATAAACAGTACAAAGGAACCCCTCATGCGAGTGCTGGTCAAATCAAGTGTGATGAAGAAACGCAAACAAGACATCCAGAAAATTATTGAAGCCTACTCGATTGCCAAACATGTCGAATAAGAATATATATAGCGAACTGCAAGACGGAAACCTGGTTGATGCACTGATGATGCTGAAGACCAAGGTTGACCATTTAGGGGACTGGCAACTCCAACAAGAGTTGGAACAAATCCAATCCACCTATACTTCCATGCTATCGTATCTGACACAAGGCATCGAAGACCCAGAGGCGATGAACATACGCGGGAAACTGATTCAGCAGGCCTATTCTATCAATGACAGAGCCAACCGCTCCATCACCTTAAGGAAGCAACCGTTCAACAAGTATTGTCAGACTTATACAACCAGTAGGGCTGAAAGTATTGATGTTCCAACGACCGTGGTAGCATTAGAGACCATCGGAACCACCATGAAGGATTTAAAATCCGACGAAATGCGTGAAAGCATCCGCCGTCATGATATGGAACAGACCATCAAGCAGCGAGACGAACTAATGGGAAAGTTGTTTGACCATACATGGACTTCCGATATCTGGACAAAAAGCGATTATGCCAATTATTCCAACCTCTTCGCAAGTGAGCAACTGCCAGCATCAGACAAAGCTATCATCGTCAGTGCGATTACACTGGCATGCTACGAGCTGTTTGATGTACAGAAACTGATGCTATTATTCGATGTCTATCTGCATCATGACATCGAAATCAGCCAACGGGCACTTGTAGGATTACTCCTACTTATTATCCGCTATGACAACCGCCTGACCTATTATCCACAAGTAAAATCGCGGTTCAGCCTCTATTGTGAGAACCACCAGTTTGTGGAAGACTGCTTCCGCATCTTTATGCAATTGCAGTACAGCAAGATGACTGACGCTGTCACAGCCAAGATGACTAACGACATTATGCCAGCCATCCTACGTTCGTCACGTTTCAATGGAATTGACCTTCGCAAACTCGACAGCGAGTTGACCAAGAATGGAGAGAACCCTGAGTGGCATCAAAATACCAAGGATGACAGCAAAGCAGAGAAGAAAATGCGGCAAATGGCTGACATGCAGACCGAAGGTGCAGATGTCTATTGGACATCATTTGTTTCACTCAAAGGATTTCCTTTCTTCCAACAACTCTACCATTGGGTAGCACCATTCTCGTTTGAATACCCAGAACCATATCGGTTGGCCAACTCTATGCGGCCAGAGATCCTGAAAACAGTAACGACACTTTTCCAACTCGCTCCCTTCTGCAGCAGCGACATGTTTTCCTTCATCTTCATGATTGAAAGTGTGAAACAAATGGGACAAGACGTGATTGCCGACCAAATCAATTCGCAGTTGAACGAAGAAGGAGCACAAGACCTGTTTGAACACATCAAACCACGTGAACGTAAGGCTATTGATGTATCACGTTGCTACATCTACGACCTCTACAGATTGTTCAAAGCCTATCCATACCATAGTCAACTGTTTGACCCGTTCTGCAAGCAGTTTGTCAACTTCTCCCCACTCTACTTTGACATTCTCAAACCACTCGCTGAAAACTATGACGAAACCCTCTCACTGGCAGAGTTCATGATGCGACGAGGAGAATACCACGATGCCATCGCCCTCTTCGGTCATCTCAATCCGAAAGAGCGCGAAGAAGACAGCGACCTGTGGCAGAAGATGGGATTCTGCCTACAAAAGATCGGAGATAGCGAGACGGCCATCAAGATGTACACCACAGCCTATCAACTGAATCCAAACTCGAAATGGACCATCCAACATCTTGCACAGACAGCCTTCGATGACAAAGACTATGCGCTGGCTCTGACATATATCGATATCATCCTCAAAGAAGACGAAGACAATCTAAAGTGGCTGAGCCGGAAAGCAGAATGTTTGTTCGGTATGGAACAATATGAAGACAGCATTCCTACCCTTTACAAGATAGCCTATCTCGACGAGCAGTCGGAAAAGGCACAAGAGATGCTCGCATGGGGGCTACTGATGACTGGCAACACGGAGAAAGCAACAAAGATACACAGCGAACTGATGGAACAAAACCCTTCGGTTCGCAACAACATCAATCTGGCGCATCTCCTTATCTTAAAAGGAGAAATACAAGAAGCCTATCATCTCTATGACGCAGCCTATCAACTGGCAAAGGACGAGGAGGAGTTTCGCAAGGCATTCTGGGAATGGAAGAATTATCTGGAGAGAATTGGACTGGATGCAGGCAAATTGCAGTTATTGTTCGATACAGTAAGAACCATCAGAAACGGAGGGCAAAGTGATTAGCAAGAACCAAATCAAACATATCAGAAGTCTGGAACACAAGAAATTCAGAGACCAATATGGTGTGTTCGTCGCTGAAGGGCCAAAAGTAGTGAACGACCTCAAGGGACATTTCGAGTTGGTGGAACTATTCGAAGGCGAAGATGCTGACAAAGTCAGTTTTCTTGACACCCCACAACATCTACTTGCCATTTTCAAGAAACGCGATAGCAGTTCTGCCCTTCAATCGTATTTCGCTGCCATGAAACGTCAGCAACCGACATTGTCACTTGCACTCGACAACGTACAGAACCCAGGTAATCTAGGTACCATCATACGCCTTGCCGACTGGTTTGGTATCGAACATATTTTCTGCTCGCCAGGCTGTGCCGACATTTATAATCCCAAAGTCGTACAAGCCACAATGGGTGCCCTTGCACGTGTTCAGATACATGAAGTCAACCTTCCGCAATTCATGACAGAGGTACAGGAAGCAGGAACAGATTTCCCTATCTATGGGACATTCCTAGACGGTGAAAACATTTACAACACATCGTTGAAGCCTCACGGATTGATTGTGATGGGTAATGAAGGGCATGGGATTTCTGCAGAGGTGGCAAAACTCGTCACACACCGACTACTCATTCCCAACTATCCGCAAGGTCGCGAAACAAGTGAATCACTCAATGTAGCCATCGCTACAGCTATCGTATGCTCGGAATTCAGAAGAAGATAAATCGCTTGATGAAAGCTGTCAACCATACTGCACTAGCCGTCATCATCTTGTTGCTAACGATGTTAGCTTCAGGTTGTTCTGTTGACCGTTTCATTAGCGAAGATGAATACTTCCTGAAACAAACACAAGTGGTTTCCGCCAACCCGAAAGCAACGAAAAACCTACTACTCGAGGACTATATCCTACAGACCCCCAACAGCAAATGGTTTGGAGCAAAGATTCCACTCAAGATTTACTGTCTGGGAGGTGTTGACACAACCAACTGGGCAACACGATTGTTCCGTAAGATTGGTCAAGACCCCGTTATCTTTGACCAACTCAAGGCAGAGCGTACCATGCAAGACCTCCAACAAGTGTTGTACAATGAAGGGTATATGCATGCAGATATCCAACTTGGCAAGACCGTCAAAGGAAAGAAGATTAACATCACCTATCTCGTAGATCCAGGTACACAGTTCAGCATCCGCAACATCAAACGTAATATTGATGACCCTGTGCTTGAACAATTAATCAGTCATGACGACACCTTAAACTCTTTGCTGCAACACGGAATGCCGTTCAACATCAACCGCCTCAACGAAGAGCGCAACCGAATCACTACCTATCTACGCACAACTGGCTACTATAAATTCTACAAGGAGCTCATCACCTTTGAGGCTGACACTTGTAGGGGTAGCACAGAGGTAGACATCACCATGAACATACCTCTCTATCTTGACAACAACCGCTCCACCCCACATCAGCACCAGCAGTACCACATCGGTAACCTCAATTACTTTGTCGATACAAACGGTTTAACAGATACGCTTCAGCTCAATTGTATCAGACACAAGGGAACCAACATCTACTACAGCGACCGACTGCGCTACCGTCCGAATTTGCTTACCTCCAACACATTGCTTCGGGCTGGTGACCTCTACAACGAAAACTATCAGAAACTCACGTATAGATACCTCACACGGCTTCAAGCCCTCAGTTATTCGAACATCAAGTTTGAAGAACAAGACGATGAACCCGATCCTATCCTCGACTGTAACATTATCGTCAATCATGCTGCATCGAAATCCATTAGTTTCGACCTCGAAGGCACGAACTCAGCAGGCGATCTCGGAATTGCTGCCAGTACGTCCTTTCGTCACAAAAACCTGTTCCGAGGCTCTGAAAGTCTGATGGTGAAACTTCGTGGGGCTTATGAAGCCATCACAGGTCTTGAAGGCTATGACGGACACAACTATATTGAATTAGGCGGAGAGGCCACATTGGGTTTCCCTGGTTTTCTGATGCCAGTTGTCAGCAAACGATTCGGAGCACTTCACAGTGCCACATCTGAAATATCGTTGCAATACAACATGCAAAACCGTCCTGAATTCAACAGACGTGTGCTTACTGCAGCATGGAGATACAAATGGAGCAATGTCAATCAGAAAACAGCACACCGTTTTGACCTGTTGGAAATTAACTATGTCTATATGCCTTGGATATCAAAGACCTTCAAGGAACAGTATCTTGATTCACTGGGTAAGACAAATGCCATCTTGAAATACAACTACGAGAACCTTCTGATTACCAAACTGGGATACACCTACGCCTATAATTCCTTGGGTACAGCTACAACGACCACGTATGGAAAGAATGCATATACCATCAAGTTCAATATCGAGACAGCAGGTAACCTTCTGGAAGGCTTAACAGGCATTTTCGAAACCAAATACACCGAAGACGGGAAACGGAAGTTCTGCGGCATCGCTTACGCACAATATGTAAAAGGAGATTTTGACTTCTCGAAGAGTTTCCGAATTGACAAAAACAACTCGGTTGCCTTCCATGCTGCCATAGGGGTTGCTTACCCATACGGTAACTCCAACATCTTGCCTTTCGAGAAACGCTATTTCGCTGGTGGAGCCAATAGTGTGAGAGGATGGTCAGTACGTTCGCTTGGACCAGGAAAGTATAACGGAGCTGACCGAGGTATCAACTTCATCAACCAGTCAGGTGACCTGAAACTCGACCTCAGCATTGAATATCGTGCATTCCTGTTCTGGAAATTCAATGGAGCATTGTTCATTGATGCAGGAAACATCTGGACCATACGCGATTATGCTGATCAACCTGGCGGAGCATTCCGACTGAACGAATTCTACAAACAGATTGCAGTTGCCTATGGACTTGGTCTGCGAATGAACCTCGACTTCTTTATTCTACGCTTCGATGCGGGTATGAAGGCCATCAATCCTGCCTATAAGGGACGTGACCACTACCCTATCGCTCATCCTGTTTTAAGTCGCGATTTCACCTTCCACTTTGCTGTCGGATTACCATTCTGATAATAAACAAAAAGAACGCAAACCTGGGTTTGCGTTCTGAATTTGTAGCGGCTACAGAATCTTTTTCATATCCATGTTTCCTTACCTGATCACTATCTTATGACCATTCTTTATATATAAGCCGGGGACGGTGGGCTTGCCTGTAAGGCGACGACCCTGTAGGTCGTAAATCTCTGAACTCTCAACTTTCAACTTTCCACTTTCAACTTGATAAATGCCGGTTATGTCGTTGACGGTAATCAGGATATCATCCAGCGCGATGTAGTTGTTGTCGTAGCCGTGGTGGTAGAAGGCAATCCAGACGCTCTGCCCGGCGTAGGCCGAGAGGTCGAGGGTCTGCTGCGTCCAGTCGCCCTGCTCTGCGGTGGGCGTTATGTCGACGAGGGTGGTCCTGCCCGTGTCGTTGCCCCACAACATTACGGAGTACTTGTCCTCAGGGTATTCTTTGTTGACGCGGAACCACCACGAGAGGGTGACCTTCTGACCGGCTGACAGGACAATCTCAGGCGATACCAGATAGTCGTCGGCCTGCATACCTTCTCCTATCCACGAGTACGAGGTGGCAAGACGTTCGCCGGAATGGGCGGTCAATTCGGTGCTGGTGGGTTGTATCATCCAAGAGATGAAGTCCTGGTTGGCGTTGATGACCGTCCAACCGTCCAGACCGTTCTCGAAGTCCTGGCTATAGGGGAATTCGGTGACGGGTTGGCTAGTTTCCACAGGCCGGTAGATGGCCTGGCTATAGCCATCGGCATCTGTATTGTACAGCGCCTCGGTCTCTCCATCGGCAGAGAGGAAGCGCTCAAAGATTTCGTCGCAGAACTCCACTGTCTCGCCAGTGGAATGGAAGCCCTGATGATAAAGCGTGTTGACGAACTTCTCGGCAGGCACGGTGTTGTTCCAGCAGATACTGATGGCATAGCGCAGGTTCTGGCCGTCCTCAGTCTCGAAGAGGTACTGCTCGGTGAGTTCGTTGGTGGCGTCTACCCAATACCATTTGTGCCAGCTTTGGTACGGGTCTTCCCAGTATTCGAGCTGGTTGTTTCCGTCCTGCCACCACTCCTTCTTCTGCATGTGCTGCTCCACATCAGCGATGCTGCAGCCCCACTGACGCAGGGGATCGAAGTTGAGGATGTCGGACTCTGTTGTCTGTGCATTTACTTGGAATGCCACGGCGCATATCAGCGCCACGATGGTTACGATTCTTTTCATGATTTTATTTATTTAGAATTAATGAATGATTATACCTTATTATTATAGAATTCCTGCTTTCCGCATCTTTTGGCGCTGCTCTTCGTTCTGGTGAATGAAGCGCTCAATGAAGACGTTCTGATCGCCTATACGCCACCGTTGGTAAATGATGACGGCCACAAGCACCAGCACCACCACGATAAGGGCGGCGGCTAACGCAACTGTGAGGACGAGTGTTATATCCATAAGCATCGTATTTTTGAATTTTGCTGCAAAATTACGCTGTTTCTTGGATACAATAGTCCCATGGTAGGAAAAAAAAGTCTCAAAATGAGAAAAACTAAAGCCTGACAAAGATTGCCAGGCTTCAATATTTCGATGAAATGGGCGTTTTTTGCTATTTTCTTGCCACTTTGCGATAATCCGATGGCGACATGCCGTAAACTTCGCTAAAGATGCGGAAGAATGAACTGCGGGAGAAGCCCGAGAGTTCGGCAATCAGTGCCACAGGGTCGTTGGTGGTGGCCAGCAGACGGGCAGCATAACGCAGACGGTATTCGTTGAGGAAACCATTTACGCTCTTACCATTGGTACAGGTACTGATAGCATCGGTAATGTAGTGCTCGTTGGTTCCAAGGAGCTGGGCCAGACGAGTGCGGTCGAGGTCGGCATCAGTATAAATGCTGTCTGACGAGTCCATGAGGTCGCAGATACGGCAGAAGAGCTGCTGATTGGCTGTCAGGTTTTCTTGAGGTTCAGCCTTTAATTCTTCGATAGCCTGTTGCTGCTCCCGTTCGCGCAGCTCTATCTCGGCCAGCAAGCGGCGGTTCTTCTCAAGGAGCACCTTATTATATATACGTGCGCGCACAAAAAGACAACCAATAAGTAGAATGACAAGGACGGCTGCGACAAGCAGGACACGATGGATGCGAGTCTCGCTTTTAGCATCGTTCAGCGCCAACTCCTTCTCATGGGTCTGGTAGATGAACGCCAGTTCGGTTGCATCGTTTTGCTTCTGCCAGACGAGGGCAGAGTCGATTGCAGCGCTGACACTGTCGGCAAGTACCAGTGCGTCGGCATTGCGTCCAGCCTTTCGGTAGGCCGTGTAGCGTGGAGAGAGACGGTCAGCGATGTTGTCGAATGTCATCTTAGCGCCGTCGGTAGCCAAATAGGTGCTGTCAAGTTGCTCGTACCAGTAGGCAGCCTCGTCGTAACGACCAGCCGCCATCAGGTATTCGGCAGCCGCGGTGTAGCCATTGGGCTCCATCAGACGGCTACGGGGAATAGCAGAATAAATGGCGGCAGCCTCGGCAGTATGACCTGATTCTTGCAAGAGCAATGCACGCTGAAGTGCCACATGGCCTTTCCATTCCTCAATGATTAGCGAGTCATCATGCTCTTGCTCGGCTAGTTCGAGTCCTTGTGCGCTACGGTCAAGCCATGCTAATGCCCCTTCGAGGTCTCCCGATGTATGGTAAATAGTAGCTATGTTCATACAGACCCAAGCCATACCCCACCCTTTTCTGCTTTCATGTTTGGCATTCTCTTGTTTTGCCTCGTAGGCTTTCTGTCCCGTGAGCTTTGCTTCATCGAACTGGTGCAACTGCAGTTGGATATCCGCCATGAGCATCAGCAAAGCTGACTCATTATCTTTGGGGAATGCCTCGTTTCCCTTTGCCAATGACAGCAATTTAGAGATGACGTTCATTGCTCCCTCCATGTCGCCTCGACGGAAGCGAAGATATGCCCAGCGATATCCTGCATCGGTATAGGTATACCAATCTTGCGAAGGATCTGCGTCATACCCTTCGTAAGCCTTCTTATAGAAATGCTCCGCTATCCGCATCTGCCACCCTTGGTCGTAGGCCATCCCTCTCAGATGGTCGGCCTTCGCTGTGCTGACAATCTTTGCCTGCTCCATGCTGTCAATGACGACCAATGTACGTTCCAGGTCTTTTGCCTGAAACGCTTCATCCAACTGATGCCACGCAGTCTGTTCCTTAACATCAGTCGTCGTATCGCTGCTGTTCGTGCAACCAGTCATCATCGCCACTACGGCGACAACGGCAGTCAAGATAACGAAATATCTGCCCTTTCTCATAAGCGTCATTCACATAATTGATGCAAACCCTCTTCCTTCTTAGTTCTTGAAACCCTTGAAACTTTTGAAACTCTTGGAACCTCTTACATCATCTTTTGATAAACAGTTTACTTGTTTGCCTAGCGGCGAACTAAAGTTTCTCAGTTCTGGATTTTTATAAGTTTTTTTCCTTCCAGTCCACACATTGAATATCAGGCATCTGACTAAAGTGCTTGATGTTATGCGTGACAACAGTAAGGCCATAATGACGAGCGGTGACAGCAATAAGAATGTCAAAGTCACCCACACTCAGTCCCTTACTGGCAAGACTCTGACGGATTTCGGCATAATCACGCACCCAATCTCCAAGTGGCAAGACTGTAAATGTCGATTCTATCTCTTCAGGCAGCCGTGGACAGCCAGGTTCTCGCCGAGGGTCATGCGCCCGTTGGCGTGCAGACCCGGCAACACCTCGATGGCATCGAAGAAGTCGGCATACATGTCGGCCTTCTCCTGGAACTTTGCTGTAGGACTCCCATTCTGATTATTTCAACGAGTACCTATAAATCCTATTATAGTCTAGTTCTATCATGCCAAGCTGGTAGAAATACTCAGTATCATACTCGTCTTTCGACATCGCCAGATGGTAGAAACGCCGCATATCCAGCATGTTCTTACTCACCGCAAAGTGTTGCTTTCCGTCCGAACCAAACCGGACCTTCTCCTTGTACAGAGGATGGTCGAAATTGCTCAAACGCAAGGCCTCAGCGCTTCCTGCCTCAATATTGCGCACACTCTCGCCCATACCAACGGTGTAATCACCCCGAGAAACGCCCGATATGGTAAAATCGAAAATCGGGTCACACTGGAAGGTCGTAAAACAGTATGCCTCGCTGTTGAATTTCGTAGAAGCTATACGTAGCGCAGTTCTCGTCAACCGTTCCACACAATCCTCACCTGTAGTAAGGCTCAATCGATAGTCACAGTCATAGAAGTGCACATTATCGTTGTAGAAACCCTCAGTCATCGTCGAAGGAACATGATAAGCTGTTGCATGACATTCGCTCAGCACGTTCGTTGTTCCAAACGGAAGGTCTTCTGTCGGGCCTCCTCCCTTATACATCAACAAGTCGCCCTCAAACTCAGCGAAGCTGCCGTCTTGCGTCATCGAGCCCTTCACCATATCGAGGTAGCCCACAAGCCTGTATATGGCATCCAGTTTAGGAATTGCATACACATATATACGGTCGTTTGCATGAAACGATGTGCTCAACCTACGTACAACACGGTTGCTATCGTCAAGTTCGGTCAGCACTAAGTCCATCGCAGCTGCAACTTTCACATGTACCTTACGTGCTGGAGGTGTAACACCTGGCAGATGCTCCGGTTCCTCCCAATGGTCGCCACGAGTACAGCTCACCACTCCTGTCAATATCGACACCAAAACAGCCAAGAGACACCATTTCTGACGACCCATTTTTCCTATGTCAAGATCTGATTTCATACATTACGAATTAATTAAAAAGGTTAGTTCAATTTGCGAAGATTCTATTGTTAGTTTTGAATTATACTTCCTGATTTACATCCGTTTACATCCCTTTTTGTTTAGGGGCCACATTACAGAACCATCTCAAAATGGCACGACAAAGTTACGAAAAGTTTTTTACAAACTTGTCATACATATCCGATTTTGTGAAAAAATGAGCAAAAAAGGAGAATTTTGCAACGTCGAGGTAAGAAAGACGATGTCTATTAGAGTTGTTCATTTGTTGTTTGACTTTTTGCGTTCAACGATCTTATCATTACCGATCAACATTATCCAAATTGTTTGGCCCCTAAGGGAAAAAGTTTTTTCCCCTAAGGGTAATTTATGTTGCAGGTCGTGCAACCTATGTTGCAGGTCGTGCAACGTACGTTGCAGGCCGTGCAACAGAGAATTCCCTTGGGAGAAAGAAAAAACTTCCTTAATTCAAGGAAATAATGGATGAAATAGTTGCAGAAATCAAGTTTTTTTCCGAACTTTGCACTTGCTATGATTCAAGAAATACAAATACGGATTCTGCCCGAACAGGCAGCAAATGAACAGGGCGTCAAGCAGTTTCTGGCAGACGAGAAAGGGCTGGATGCTCGTCGTATTACCCATATCCGCATTCTGAAGCGGAGCATCGACGCTCGTCAGCGAACAATCTACATCAACCTGACTATCAGGGTGTATATGGATGAGGAGCCTACCGACCAACCTTTCACTCCCATTGAGTATCACGATGTAAGTTCAAAACCTGCCGCCATTGTGGTTGGAGCAGGTCCTGGGGGCTTGTTTGCAGCTCTTCGCCTCATCGAATTGGGCATTCGTCCCATCGTGCTCGAACGAGGTAAGGACGTACATGAGCGCCGCAAGGACATCGCAAGGATATCGCGCGAACATGTGGTGAATCCAGAATCGAACTTCTCGTTTGGAGAAGGGGGCGCAGGAGCATTCTCCGACGGAAAACTCTACACGCGTAGCAAGAAACGCGGCAATGTGGACCGCATCCTTCAGATATTCTGTCAGCATGGAGCATCTGAGAGCATCCTGGTTGATGCTCATCCTCATATAGGAACAGACAAACTGCCACGCGTCATCGAGAATATGCGCTCGACCATCATCCGTTGTGGAGGCGAGGTACATTTCCAGACAAAAGTGACAGACCTGCTTATAAATAATAATAAGGTGTATGGAGTCAATGCAATCGACAGCAGCGAAGCGACAGCGAAGACCTTACAATTTGAAGGACCAGTCATCCTTGCTACAGGCCATTCGGCACGCGATGTCTATCGATGGCTCTATCATAATAAGGTGGAGATAGAAGCAAAGAACCTCGCTGTAGGGGTGCGACTGGAACATCCTGCCCACCTCATCGACCAAATTCAGTATCATCGCAAGGAAGGCAAAGGTCAGTATCTGCCCACAGCAGAATATTCCTTTGTCACACAAGTCGAAGGACGTGGGGTCTATTCCTTCTGTATGTGTCCAGGAGGCACAGTGGTGCCTGCAGCAAGTGGCCCAGAGCAGATCGTCGTCAATGGAATGTCGCCAAGCCTGCGTAACAGTCCTTGGAGCAACAGCGGAATGGTTGTGGAACTACATTTGGAAGATATCATGTCTTTCAGTTCTCAACTATCAACTCTCAACTATCAACAGTCCCCTTTGGCAATGATGGAGTTTCAGGAGAAGTTGGAAAAGCAATGTTGGCTACAAGGCAACCGTCAGCAAACTGCTCCAGCCCAACGAATGGCCGACTTTGTCAACAATCGCTTGTCGGCATCGCTCCCTAAGTCGTCCTACCAACCAGGCCTCATCACTTCCCCACTCCACTTCTGGATGCCATCGTTCATCACCAAGCGTCTCCAGCAAGGATTCCGCCAGTTTGGTCGACAGAGTCACGGATTCCTTACCAACGAAGCCATCATCATTGGTGTGGAAACACGTACATCCTCGCCTGTCCGCATTGTTCGCAACCCCGAAACACTGCAACACGTTCGCCTCGAAGGTCTGTTCCCATGCGGCGAAGGAGCCGGCTATGCAGGGGGGATTGTATCTGCAGGTATTGATGGAGAACGTTGCGCAGAAAATTTAGCCCAGAAAATTAATAATAATGCGTAATTCCTATTGCATTATTCACAAGAAATTACTAACTTTGCAGCAGAAGTAAAACGAACAAAAACAAATATAATTATGGCAAACTCAACTGAAGAAAAACTGAAAGCCTTGCAAGCCGCAATGGCGAAAATCGAGAAAAGCTACGGACACGGTTCCATCATGCGCCTCGGTGAAGAAAACATAGAGAAAATCGACAGCATACCAACAGGTTCGATTGGCTTGAATGCAGCATTAGGTGTGGGCGGCTATCCCAAAGGACGTATCATCGAGATTTATGGTCCAGAGTCATCTGGAAAGACCACATTAGCTCTCCATGCAATCGCAGAAAGTCAGAAGCAAGGAGGTGTAGCAGCATTTATCGATGCAGAACATGCTTTCGACAGATTCTACGCTTCAAAACTAGGCGTCAACATCAACGAATTACTCATTTCCCAACCAGATAATGGAGAACAGGCACTCGCGATAGCTGACCAGCTCATCAGCTCCGCAGCTGTTGACATCATCGTGATTGACTCCGTTGCTGCCCTCACGCCAAAAGCAGAAATTGAAGGCGACATGGGTGAAAACAAAGTAGGACTGCAAGCACGACTCATGAGCCAAGCATTGCGTAAGCTAACGGCTACCATCAGCAAGACAAAGACCACCTGTATCTTCATCAACCAGTTACGCGAGAAGATCGGAGTCATGTTTGGAAACCCAGAAACCACAACAGGCGGTAATGCCCTCAAGTTCTACGCATCTGTACGTATTGATATCAGAAAGAAGGAAGCTATCAAAAGCGGCGATCAAATCGTTGGAAACACAGTAAAAGTGAAGATTGTGAAGAACAAAGTAGCTCCACCTTTCCGCAAATGCGAATTCGACATCATGTTCGGAACAGGTATCTCTCGTAGCAGCGAACTGGTAGATTTGGGTGCTTCACTTGACATTCTTAATAAAAGCGGTAGCTGGTTCAGCTACGAAGGCAGTAAACTGGCTCAAGGACGCGAAGCTGCAAAACAAGTATTCGAAGACAACCCTGAACTTGCAGAGGAGGTTGAAGCAAAAATCATGGAAAAACTCTCAGGCACAGATATTCCAGAGTTGGATTAAAAACAAAAAACAGAGGATTCGTCCTCTGTTTTTTATTGATTCACATTCTAGTTATGCTACACTTTCAGAGCAGCAGCGCCTAAAACCGCAGCATTTTTATCCATTAGCTCCGAAACCAAAAACTTGCAACGATGGCGGTAAATCGGCATAACCTGCTCATTATAGGAAGAAATAATGGAAGGCATGATAAACTCGCTTGCACGCATCGGGCCTCCAAAGAAGATGTATGCCTCAGGGCTGCAGAACGTAGTAATGTCAGCACATGCTTTTCCTAATGTTTCGCCTGTTATGCGGAAAGTCTCCAATGCAACCTCATCGCCTTGCTTGGCAGCCTTGTATATCTCGTAGGAAGAAAGTTCACCAACCTCGCTCAACAAAGTCATACGTCCTGCATCAATAAAATCCTGAGCCGTTCGCACAATACCTCGAGCACTACAATAAGTCTCAAGACATCCACGACGACCACATCCACACAAACGAGCTTCAGCACTGCGATCGACAATCATATGACCTAACTCACCAGCAAACCCATCGCTTCCGTAAACCAACTTCCCATCAATCACAATACCGCTACCTACACCCGTACCTAACGTGATAACAACAAAGTTACGCATGCCCTTAGCTGCCCCATAAGCCATCTCGCCCATTGCTGCAGCATTAGCATCATTCGTCATAACGACATCCAAATGCAAACGCTCAGACAACAATTTGGCAAGCGGTACTTTTCCCTTCCAAGGTAAGTTCGGAGCCTCCTCAATCGTTCCAGTGTAATAGTTAGCATTAGGCGCACCAATCCCCATTCCGCCAATCACTTCCATCCCCCCTACTCCTTCGATAAGCGGTTCCACACATTGAGCACAAGCCTCAACAAAATCTTCAACCCGAGGAAAGCTCTGCGTTTTCACGGAGTCTTCCTTAATGATGTTACCCTCGCCATCTACAATTCCAAATACGGTGTTAGTTCCACCAAGATCAACACCAATCAGATAGTTTTGTCTCATATTTTTCCAATTCTTTTTGCAAATTTAAAAAGTTTTGCGTTACTTTGCAAATGAATTACAAATAAAATGTATATGAAGTCGATAATTATGATGATTTTGACCTGTTGTTGCGCTGCAATCGCATCTGCACAACAACCAATAAACATTGATTTATGGCCAAATGGACTGCCAAACAGCAACGGGATTGACAAGACTCCATTTGATGATGCACGTCAGAACTTTAAACCCACAATCAGGGTATTCCTACCTGAGAAGATGAAAGCAAACGGAATGGCTGTTGTGTGTTGTCCTGGCGGAGGATACACACATCTTGCCACAGATCATGAGGGATATGACTGGGCTCCGTTCTATAATGACCTCGGTATTGCTCTGATCGTCTTGAAATACAGAATGCCTCATCAAGTGAAGGAAGTACCTATATCAGATGCATTTGAGGCACTGAGAGTGGTTCGTGAACACGCATCAGAATGGAATATTGACCCCAAGAAAGTAGGAATCATGGGATCATCTGCAGGAGGACATCTGGCTTCGACAATCGCCACACATGCCGACGATGCTTCAAGACCTAATTTCCAAGTGTTGTTCTATCCTGTCATTTCGATGCAACCAGGTGTTACTCATCAGGGGTCGCACGATGGGCTTTTGGGACGTGATGCAAAACCCGATATGAATGTTCTCTATAGTAATGCCTCACAGGTAACAGCACAAACCCCTCCAGCCATCATGCTCCTTTCGGATGACGACAGAGCTGTAATACCTCAGAATAGTGCTGAGTACTATTTAGCACTAAAGAAGGCTGGTGTAAAAGCAGCAATTCACATCTATCCTTCAGGAGGACATGGTTGGGGTTATCGTTCCAACTTCAAGTATCACGATAGTATGATTAATGATTTAAAAGATTGGCTTAAGAGTTTATGGTAATAGCAGTAATCGTAGCAATGCAGAAAGAGATGGCAAGTCTGTCAGCATTGCTTCACAATAGAAAAGATGAAACGATTAATGGTTTCAATTATATTACAGGAGAATTAGGAAACAAGACACTCGTTCTCTTTCAGTGCGGAATTGGGAAAGTAAATGCAGCAGTTGGCGCCAGCGAACTGATACGCAACTACCATCCCGACTACCTCATCAGTTCCGGTTGCGCTGGAGGATTGGATGCAAAGTTAAAGGTTATGGAAGTGATTGCCAGCACTACCACCATCTATCACGACATTTTTGTGGGCGAAGCTGGTGAAGGTCTCGACATAGAGTTGCCATATCCAAGCGACACCTATTTAATAAATAAGGTGAAAGAACTAAGTCAAAGTTCAACCGTAAAGATTCATCAAGGACAGATTTGTACAGGCGACCAATTTGTGACTGAGCGAGAGAAACTTGAGTCTATCAAACAACGATTTCCTAATGCATTAGCTGTTGATATGGAATCCTGCGCTATCGCACAGACATGCAAGATTTATGGTACACCATTTATCTCGTTCCGCATTATCAGTGACACGATTGATTCCAACTTTCACGTTGACGAATACAAGAACTTCTGGGCGGAAATGGCCGACCATTCATTTAGCGTGGTAAAAACATATTTGGAAATACTCTGAAAGGAAACCAAAAGTCCGAATCACTAATTGTTAGAATTCGGAATCTGGAAGATAAATCGTGCACCTTTCTTATAGGTAGTATCAAGCTTTACAACACCATTGAGTTTCGTAGCAATCATGCGACAGATGCTAAGCCCAAGTCCTGTTCCCTGTGCAAAAGCGTCAAGTTTCGTAAAGCGTTCAAATATCTCTTCAGCTTTTTCTTCTGGGATTCCTTCGCCTGTATCAGCCACAGAATATGTGATAAAACCTGGGCGCTCTTTGACAGAACAGTGGATATGAATTTCGCCCTCTTTGGTATGCTTGCATGCATTGGTGATATAATTAACCAATACCTGTTGAACGCGATGTACGTCTGTAGTAATCATGTATTCGTCATCAACCTCTGTGGTAAAATACATACGTACACCTGCAGGTACTCTCAATTCTGAAGTCTTCATAGCAGCCTCTACAGGTGCATTACATTTTGCTTTAGATAGGGTAACGCGATAGTTGCCACTTTCGACATCAGACAAATTTAGAATATCGTCAACAAGCATTGTCAACATGTTGGAATTCGTGAGAATATATTCACCATACTTTGCCTTTTCTTCCTCTGAGATAACACCATCAGGCAGAGCCAACAACTGGGAGAAACCAACAATCGCATTTAGAGGAGTACGAATCTCATGACTCATGTTCTGCACAAACATCGTTTTCATGTCACTCACGGTTTGCAGGCTACGATTGTGTGTGACAGCGGTATAAATTATTGCAACAAGCAATGCCATAATCATCAAGAAAAACAAAGTGAGAACCACCTGACTACTTTGGGAACGGTCTTTCTGCAGCATCATCTGGCGTTCGGACATTACTTCTGAATGGTCAACAGCATCATACACACTACTTTCAAAAACCCGATAAGCTTCCTGTGCCTCAACCAACCTATTTTCAAGAATAAGAGTGTTGGCTATTTTATCATAAGCATCGAACAGCAGGATAGGATAACCTTTCTTTTGAGCGATTTCAGCTTGACGACGTGCTGCATCAATAGCTCGGTCATTAAAACCTTGCGTGAGATAAATCGTCGAAAGTATTTTGTAGTAATAGAGTTTAGCCAATGAAGAACCGCTCACGTCAGCCTCCTGACGTAGCAACTCTGCATAATACATACAAGAATCGTTGTGCAAATTATTGATCGTCTTAATGACCAGGTCATACCCAGAGTCACCCTCTTTTAAAAATTGGGGTGTACGTTCATTTTTTTTCTGAGCAAAAACCAACATTGGTAATGCTGCCATCAAAATCAGCACAAAACAACATATAGTATGTTTTCTACCCAATAACATTACTTGCGCTATTTTTGTTCGATTTACAAAATGCAAAAATACTTCTTTTTATTAAATGAAACTAATATTTACGTAAAAAAATGAGTTTTTCAGCAAAAATATGCAAAGAATGTACAACAATTGATATATTTGATTAGAAAAAACATATTATTTACAATACGAATCATTCGTTAAAATCATAAACTGAAAATTGCTTCCACTGAGGAAATCAAAAACAATAATACCAGATTGCACTACCCGCACACATTAAAAGAATCGCAATACAGGTGACGAGCTTAAACATAGTACCAACAATAATTGAAAGAAACGTATAAGCTGCCACTTTCAATGACTGTTTTGCTTTATGAGAATCAATATATTCTCCAGCAAAAGCGCCAATAAACGGTCCGAGAATTAAACCAAACGGAGCGTAAAACAAACCGACAAACAGACCAATAGTCGCTCCCCACACAGCTTTCTTGCAACCTCCAACTTTATTTGTAAGCCATCCAGGAACGACAAAATCGAGAATGGTTACAATCAAAACCAAAAAGAACATTACAACAGACAGGACAATAATGATTGGATTTGGATCTGCAATACAGCACAATACCAAGCCAACAAAACTAAGTGGAGGACCAGGAAGTCCTGGTACTACGGTTCCAGCCAATCCTACGACATTCAACACCGCTGCACACAAAAACAAAATATCAGGAATATCCATCTGCTACTTACTTTTAGTTATTCACTTGACTCATATAACTTGACACCAACTTATTCTTTTTGAAATTATCTGGTGCTTGCATATAGATCTCATCAATTTGTGGAGTTGTAGTTACGAAGCCATAGAAATCTCTTGCCTCATAACAAAGGCGCAAGAACCAAGTAACACCCAGTACATTATCATAGTTGTCTTTCACAAAACCAGTTTCAAGGCGATCCACCTCATCTTGCAGCCTAAGTTCTTCTGCTCCAAGTTCCTGAATGATTTCTTGCTGAGTATAGCCATCCAAATACATCTTGCTTTCACGTTTTGGCAGGTCATCATACAATATCTTCAACGAATCTCTCTTCGTAAGAAAGGCATAAAGTCTTTCATTCAGTTCTGTGCCCTCAATCTTTACGATATTGTCTGCAATACTGATGGTCACCTTTCCTGGCTCCAATACCATTGGAAAGTTATCCGAACCCATATACAGACGCACCATCATGGTTGAATCGAGCGCACCTGTCATATCGAATTTCCCATGGAGCACCTCACACGAGTCTATGGCCTTGAAGTCGATATCGTGCGACCCGATTTCAAACTGTTTGATATATGCTACCGTCCCATCTTGAAAATATTGTGATGTCGTTCCTTCTATCACGTACTTATCGGCACATGCAACACAAATCAACACAATTAAAGATGACACAAATACTACATTAATTCTGTTCTTCATCTATATTCTTTTCTTTTTAATTATCTAAATACCACCAGAGCGTATTACCATACGAACGTCTTAACCTATTCTTTCGGACAAGATCACTCTCGTCGGCATCCATTATTGCACAATAATCTTTATAGTTGCTTAGCATCAATGTATCAACGAATGCATTGAGCGAATCCCGACCTATTGCCTTAGCCTGGAGCAACATTGCTTCACGATAAGCTTTGGGGAGGTCTCTCACATTTACAGGTGATGACAAATCGTAATACCGCTTAATGACCTGCGTAAACCCACGCAAATCCTTTTCCAGCAATTTTCCACAGAGGATATAATCTGCCAACAATGGATTGTGACATGTTGAAGGATTCTTTCTCAATAAATCCACATAATGGTCGAAAGACGTAACGGATGTATTTGCCCATGCTCCCAACGCCTTCTGTATATTCTTACATGTAAAGCGATGTAAACGGGTAACCGTATCATCCATCATCATTAGCGACTGTGTAGCATAAGGTTGTGGATAATCAAATAGTTTCTCACCTAATAGTCCTTGTCGAGCCAACGCATACATACGCATTTCATTCAATCGCGGAGATGTATTCATAGACTTCTCTCCCACCCTACTAGCCCCTTCGAAATTGTCTTCAAGTAGCAGTCGTTCTGCCTTCAATTCATACATAAAGACATCATCTGCTGAGGCATTTGCACCACACACTAACATCATCAGAAACATGACTGCATAATTTGGCCACAAATATCTTGATAGATGATAATCACCATCATCGATACTCTCTCCTGGTAATCGTCTTTTAATGTACAACAAGAGTATAAAAAGAACTATTAGCAGCGGAAGAGCCCATACCCACTGGCCAAATGAGAAATCCTCAATCACAGCACGATTGAGACTAGTGAGAATTGCCAAAACCACAAACGAAGGAAAAAACGTGAGTGCATACCAACGTCCAACCAACTTAGATGCCTTTGCAACGTAATACTGAATAACCAACAAGAATCCTGTGATTATCAGTGCTCCCCACAATCGGGAATATGTCGTTAAGCCACCCGAAAAAACATATTGTGCTTCAGCCAGCACATCATTCTGAATACAAAACAGATAGATGAAACTGAACAAAGCAAAGAGGACAATTGTTGTCAACTTTATGATGTTGTTGATGGATGATGGTAATGGATTGTTATAATTCATTGTTTTTTCAGTACGACAGCTGTTCGGGCAGGAATGTAGAGTTTCAGCCAGCCTTTATGCTGCTTAGTGTATAATGCGTCAGGGATTGTGAAATGCTCGATTGTATCGTCAGTAAGATGATTGCCTCCAAACTCACTGGAATCAGTATTGAGGACCACCTTGTATGAACCTTCCATAACAAGGAAACCATAATCAGTAAACGATTTGTCGGGACTGAAGTTAAACACAAATAACAGGTCGCCACGCATATATGCCAAAATCTGGTCACCATCATTGTGCCACACCTCCTGCACCTTCGTTTTCTGAAATCCTTTCACCCCTCCAATAAGGTGTATCATCGCATTGTCGAAGTCACCTAAATAATGATAACACAACTCTTTGTTATCTACAAGGTTCCATTGACGACGAGCATACTTATGACTCCAGCCATTACCTTCACGAGGGAAGTCTATCCACTCCGGATGTCCAAACTCGTTACCCATGAAATTGAGATAACCTCCATTGATGGTGGAAGCTGTCAGCAATCGAATCATCTTGTGCAAAGCGATTCCTCGATTCACCATGAAATTTTCGTCTCCTTTCTTAAAGTGCCAATACATGTCAGCATCTATGAGACGGAATACGATGGTCTTATCACCCACAAGTGCTTGATCATGACTCTCGGCATAAGAGATTGTCTTCTCGTCAGCACGACGATTTGTCAGTTCCCAGAACATCGACGAAGGTTTCCAATCTTCATCCTTCAGTTCCTTGATTGTCTTTATCCAATAGTCAGGAATATTCATCGCCATACGATAGTCGAAACCATAACCGCCATCCTTAAAAGGTGCAGCCAGACCTGGCATACCACTTACTTCTTCTGCTATGGTAATTGCTCCTGGATGTACTTCATGAATCAACAGGTTGGCCAAAGTAAGGTAAGCAATCGCTTCATCATCTTCATGTCCATTATAGTAATCGCCATATCCACCAAAGGCTTCACCTAATCCATGACTATAATACAACATACTGGTAACACCATCAAAACGGAAACCGTCGAAATGGAACTCCTCCAGCCAATACTTACAATTGCTGAGCAAATAGTGAATCACCTCATTCCTTCCGTAATCGAAGCAAAGGCTATCCCATGCGGGATGTTCGCGTCGTCCTCCCTGCATAAAATACTGACATGGATCACCTGCAAAGTTACCAAGTCCTTCCATCTCATTCTTCACAGCATGCGAATGAACAATATCCATGATAACTGCTATTCCGTTGCGATGAGCCTCATCAATGAGTGCTTTCAACTCTTCAGGTGTACCAAACCGACTCGAAGGAGCAAAGAAATTGCTGACATGATAACCGAAACTACCATAATACGGATGTTCAGCAATTGCCATAATCTGTATGCAGTTATATCCATCTGCAATAACGCGTGGCAACACATTATCCTTGAATTCTGTGTAGGTTCCTACCTTTTCGGCATCCTGAGCCATACCTATATGACACTCATAAATAAGAAGCGGAGAAGTATTCGGTTTAAATTTCTTCACCTTCCATTTATAAGCATCTTCAGGTGCCCATACTTGAGCTGAAAAAATCTTCGTAACATCATCTTGAACCACTCGATTTGCCCATGCGGGAATACGTTCGCCCTCACCTCCATTCCAATGGATACGAAGTTTAAACAAATCTCCATGCTTCATGGCACGTGCAGGAAGACTCAACTCCCAAATCCCGTTTTTCTTAGCTTTTAACTGATATTGGGGCAATTCTGTCCAACTATTGAAATCACCTACCATGTATATGGCTGTAGCATTCGGAGCCCATTCACGGAAAATCCATCCTTTCTCTGTTTTATGCAGACCAAAGAACAGATAGCCAGAGGCAAAGTCCGATAATGTCTGTTTACCTCCATTCGTGAGTTCTTTTATCTTATATAATGCATGTTCATGACGTCCCACAATCGCAGCCTCATAAGGTTCGAGCCATGAATCATTCTTAACGAGACCTATTTTCTCGATTTTTATTACATTTTTCTTAGGCATAAATATGGTAATTAATCGTTGCTCTCATTGTTTAACCTTAAAGATTACTTTCTTTAAATGCTCCGTTTCTGCAATCGCTGGTGCGTGCCCATCCTCTGGGAAGAAAATTGCAAACATTCCTGGAAAGACAGTCACGTATTGCTGTGCAAATCCTTCATAGAAAGTAATGTCTTTCTCCGAATTGTAGGGTTGCTCATTTAAGTCCACACGAGGAGTATAACCCATGATTTCTGCTCCGCTGATTGGTATTTGAATATCAATCATCTTATCATGCGTTTCCAACTTTGCCTCTTCCTTTGTTTTGCCCTTGGTTACAACAAAGTTTGCAAATAAATCTTCTCCTTTAATGTTTACCTTTCCTTCTGCCATAGATGCCAAGTCATTATTATGCACATAGTCTGCTACATCCTGAAACAGAGGATTTAAAGACACATATTTCTCAATGTTGGTTAAAGAATCAATAATCATAGCCGTTTTTTTGATCAGTTATTATTTGTTACTTCAATTACACCTTTTTTATAATAACCTTTGCGGATTACTGCCCCATTACGGTCTTTCTCCACAAATGCGCCATCGCGGACATCATCGACGTATGTACCTTCAAAACGAGTGCCGTCCTTATCCTCTTCAACACACTTACCGTTCTTCTTGCCGTTACTGAAAATACCCTTGAACTTATATCCGTCTTTCATACGCAACACTCCCTCTCCATGCATCTCTCCTGCTTGCCAGTTTCCGTCATACAAATCGCCTTCCTTATTGGTGTATTTTCCTCGTCCTTGCTGATGATCTTCAGACCAATAACCTTCATAGACAGAGCCGTCTGCCCAAGTATAAGTTCCAAAGCCATCCATCATTCCATTCTTGAAGGTTCCCATATATCTGTTTCCGTCTACATACGTAAAAATGCCTTGTCCTTGACGTTTGCCTG
The DNA here is from genome assembly GCA_902785075.1 of uncultured Bacteroidales bacterium. Lineage (GTDB taxonomy): Bacteria > Bacteroidota > Bacteroidia > Bacteroidales > Bacteroidaceae > Colivivens. Next base: position 29,157 of record CACZXN010000019.1, read on the forward strand.
CCACATATTCACCCTCATATTTATCCCCATTCTTAAAGGTATAAATACCCTTTCCGTCCATCATGTCGTTCTTCCACTGCCCTTTATACGTATCTCCGTTTGCATAATTGTATGAGCCGTAGCCTTCACGAACATCATCTTTCATTTCACCATAATAGGTAGAGCCGTCTGCCCAATCAAACAGACCTTTCCCATTCTTCTTGTCACCTGCCCAAGAACCACGATAGAAGGCACCATTCGACCATGTATAAACACCTTCTCCCTCACGCATATCTTGATGCCAATTGCCAACGTACTTATCTCCGTTGTGATAGTACATTGTTCCTTCGCCCTCTTGATAATCAGTATACCACAGTCCTTCGTATTTGTTACCATTCGAAAAGACGTAAACCCCATGTCCATGCTGATGATCGTTCACCCATGATCCAACATACTTCTCGCCATCAGTGAATGCGTAAGTTCCCTCACCATGACGCTTTCCTTTCAAATACTCCCCCTCGTAGGTATCACCTGTTTGAAAGACAGTCTTCCCCCTTCCGTTGGGTTTTCCATTCGTCAACTGTCCATTATAGACAGCTCCGTCTTTAAAAGTATATTGCCCAACAGTTATCTTTTGACAATACGACATTTGAGTAGCAAACATCAACCCACAAAACAACAGATATTTATATAGTTTCTTCATTGACACATTTTCCTGAATATTCATAACTTTCGCACGTTTTATGTGCACAAAATTACAAATTATTATCGAAACACACAAACATATTAAGATTATTTATGATTTTTCTTTGGATTAAGTGGTTTATCCTGTAACAAAGCAAGTACCTTGCTTATCTAATGAGCATTGTTCTGCATAGTTAATCAGTTCACGATAAACCGGGTTACGGTTCAACAATTGACGGTTGCCAAGAACAAAAAGCTGACAACGGGCACGAGTAACTGCCACATTGAGTTTGCGATCTACTTTGCTCCCGCTAACATCAATGATGTTGGAAAGTGTCTCCAATTCATAAGGGCGAGTAACCGTTGTACCATAGATAATGACATCACGCTGGCTACCTTGATAACGTTCAACCGTATCTATCATCATTTTATCTACATCTTTGATACCTTGTGCATATAGGGCTTGCCGCACAGCAACAATCTGCCGTCGAAACGGGACAATGATTCCCAGTCCTTTACTGGTGTCGAACGGAATATGGTTTTCGTCTGCAAGATGAATGATTTCCTTGACTAAAACTGAGATAATATGCGCTTCTGCCAAATTCATCTTTGGTTGTCGTTCAGCCAGAGAAGGTAGCGGAATATCAATAAAACCAAAACGTGTGGTAGCCACAAATGATTCTTCCTGTGTATGAATGGGGAAACACAGGTTCTCTGTTTGGTGCTTCAACCCTACTGGTTTCAACCTTTCATCGTAGAACATACGATTAACGAATGCAGCAATTTCCGGATGCATTCTTCCTTGAAGATCCAGAGAAGCCGTCACACATAGGTCAGAGCTTTGCGTTGCCATACGGAACAAGCGCTCAAACAAAGAATTGCTGCAATTGGTTAACCCAATCGCCTTCAGTTGTGCCGAATCCACCTTAGCCATCTCTTCCTCTTGTGCGACTACAGCTGGCAACTGCTTGTGGTCACCTATCATAATGAACTTACCTATTGAAGGTACCCCATTATGCTCATCGCATAGTAATCCAAGCAACTGGGGTTCAAGTATTTGTGATGCCTCATCAAAGATGGCTACATCAAACTGTCGGAACTTGAATAATTCCCTATGAGATTGCACAGAACTGACTGTTCCCACAAGAATCGGTATGTTCTGCAACATGGTGCGTACATCATGACGATTCACATCATCGCCCACCATCATTTCGAGCAAATGAGACCGATAGGCTGGATCACACGAAAGCTCACGTCCAACACGGATATAAGGCAGATCATGTAAAGTCTCACAGATTTCATCAACAGCACGATTGGTATATGCTAACAACAGCAGCGATTGATGCTCTAAAAGACATTCCTCCACCATTGCCTTCAAGGCTACAGATGTTTTTCCCGTTCCAGGAGGGCCTACAAGGAGGAAATAGTCCTGTGCCTGTTTGGCCTGTAATACGATATTGGCTATCTGAGGACTGGTGTAGTTGCCCTTGAGTATTAATGTATGATCTACTTCTGGCTTTCTTCGTCCTAACAACAGATCTCGCCGCCGTTGAGAGACCTTGAGAAAGGCATAGAGTCCTTTATAATGCTGACGCATCGAAGCGTCCATATAGTCATGTTCTACGGCATAGTGACTCTTGGGGTTAAACCATCGCATATTAGACTGTGGATGATTCAACAGAAGGGTTAACGTATCGTTGTCAAATCCCTCTACAGTACATCGTTGCACCTGACAGGTTACTGCATTGTCTGAAGGTTTGTTACGTTGATAAAGGATAACAGGGTCTCCCACCCTGAAATTGGGCGGAAGCTCTTTCATGGCTGTCTCTACAGGTTTCAACAAAGTAATATGACTGATTGACTCACAAGACCACATATCATCATCTGCTGAAAGAGTGAGGTCAATCATGATATCGCCATTCTGTATCTTAGTTTCCAAATCTGCATTCCACAAGCTAGCCATTCCCCGAGTAGAATCCGGACGATTATCTCCCACTTTTGCCATATATTGCTCACGTGCTACGAACGTGAAAAAGGTATAAAAATAGTCAGCTGTGAGACCATCCATGTCTTGTATGGGTCGCAACAACGCTTCCAAATCTGGTTTGTTATAATCAGTCCACAATTTACCATTATCGCCTTTTTGATTGAGGTCGTCTGCTGTGAGATGCTCTAGATAGTCACGCACTTTTCCGTCTCTCACATTACGTTCCAACGTCACAATACTATTACGAATCGACATCATTTGACGCACCATCTCACGAGCAGTTCTCTGCTCTTGGAGCATTGGATATCGGGAGTAGAAAATGTAACCGTTGACAGAACTCTGCGGAATGCCTAGATTATGATACAGTATCTCCTTATAAAGTATCATTTGCATGATATGCTCAGGTTTAGCTGTCTGATGGTAATGGTCCCATTGACCTGATTTCATCTCTATAAGGTTTTTATAGTCATCCTGCATAAAATCGAATCGTCCTTGAATGCCTAATGCCTCACAGAAGAAAGAGGGTTCCAACTGAACATGTCCTTCTGCTCCTAAGAAATCTGGTGAGGCAAAGAGTTGATCAATGGTCCGCCTGATATTGTCAAATTGTTTCTTGCAGTCATTAAAAAACGTAGCATCAATATCTTCGCATGCTGTGATTTCCACCATATTTGCCTTGAAAGACTTTCGCATCGACTCCAAATAGGTGGCTTGTGGATGATTGATACAGTCATCGAGGAACTGCCCTGCTATATTACCGAGAATGATTGCTTTTGACAAAACGTCGTCCGACAATTTATCCAGCAGATAATTGAGGGGTGAATGGCCATACGCTTTCATACAGCGACAAACGGAGGTAACATCCACCAAATAGTCGGGTTCTATAATCAACATCTCCGGTACAACGATGCCGCTCTGCTCATCCATTGTACAGGTCACAGCATTGAACTGCATACCATCCTCAAGCATTGCCGCAGCCTCAACGGTCTGCTCGTTTTGGCTAAAGTCTATCTTCCATAAATCTTCACGAGTTTTCTGGCGACAAAGACTGTATATGTATTGATTGTCCTTACTGCAAGCCACAAACCTCATAGACCGATAACGGCTATCCCCCACCCCTTTGGGCTGATGCTCTTGAGCTGGCTTTCGTACATCGAGTTTTTCCTTTATCGCCTTACTCAGCTCATCAGGAATCGGACTTTGGGTGAAATGGGCATAGGCCTCGACAAATGCACGCACATCTGTCTCGTATACATCCGACACAGGAATCTCATCGCCCTGCATCACATGTCGTGCACGCCAGCGAAAACGATCGACTTCAAGCAGACGATAGTTCGTCTGTCGACACACAGCCTGAAGTCGGGAAAAGAAGTCGTTGTATTCAACTGTAAGACCTCTTAGTTTCTCTGTACATACCCTATGCAATGTATGGTAAAAAAAGGTATATTTAACCTTTAACGGCTGTTCCGAGCCATACATTTCTATGATATCGTTCCAATGTTCCTGATTCATTTTTCGCTTTTTTAAGAAGAAGAAAAGGAAGACCACGGTGTGAGTCTCCCTTTTCCTATGGGGTGGGTAAGCAATCTACATCGCGCCGCTACAACCTGCTGCCTTTGCTGCGATCAAGCCCTGGAGGATTAACAAGGAGCTGGCCGTATAGGACTTACCCATTTTTGTGGATGCAAAGTTATGAATATTTTATGATTTACGATTGATATTTTTCGATTTTTTTGAGATTACCCATGAAAAAACAAAATGATAGATACATTTTTTACTTTTCTCAATTCACTTTTCACTGAAAATCACTAACTTTGCACTCCGAATTAGAAAAATATGGAAGAATTCATACTCAATCTTACTAACGGAGCGCTCGACAACCTCAACTACGGATGGATCATCCTGTTCATGACCATTGAGAGTTCCTTCATACCGTTTCCTTCTGAAGTCGTGATGATTCCTGCTGCATATATGGCTGCAGAGACTGGAGAAATGTCGTTCCCCATGATTATCACTTGCGGTTCAATTGGTGCTTTGTTAGGAGCACTTATCAACTACATTTTGGCTCGTACACTTGGACGACCCATTGTTTATGCCTTTGCGAATAGCCGATTCGGACACATGTGCCTTATTGATGCAGCGAAGGTTGAGAAAGCCGAGAAGTATTTCGACAAATACGGAGCAGTATCAACGCTCATCGGACGTATGATACCGGCTATCCGACAACTGATATCAATTCCTGCTGGTCTGGCAAAGATGAACATTCTGCCGTTCATGCTTTATACCACCATCGGGGCTACTGTATGGAATAGTATCCTCGTAGGAATCGGGTATGCTTTCCATAGCACAATGCCGAAACAAGAGTTGATTGACATCATCGCTCATTACAGTCATATTATTGGCATCACAGCGATTGTACTTGTCATTGCGCTCATCGCATTCTTTATTTACAAAGGTGTAAAGAAATAGGTTGTGCGTTGAAAAAGAGTTATACATATTACATATTATCAACTATACATTAAATTAGATGTTTGAAAACCTAAGCGAACGACTGGAACGGTCGTTTAAAATATTAAAAGGTGAAGGAAAAATCACCGAAATCAACGTAGCGGAAACCCTCAAGGATGTTCGCAAGGCATTGCTCGAAGCCGATGTAAACTACAAAGTAGCCAAAAATTTCACCGACACTGTGAAGCAAAAGGCGCTGGGACAAAACGTGCTTACAGCCGTGAAGCCTAGCCAGTTGATGGTTAAAATTGTTCACGATGAGTTGACGGAGCTGATGGGTGGGAAAGCCACAGAACTCAACCTCACCAACCGCCCTGCAGTCATTCTCATGGCTGGTTTGAATGGTGCTGGTAAAACCACCATGAGTGGTAAGCTTGCTCTCCTGCTCAAAAATCAGCAACACCGTAAGCCACTCCTTGCTGCCTGCGACACATTCCGTCCTGCTGCTATGGAGCAGTTACGTGTATTGGCCAATCAAGTTGGTGTGCCTATCTTCATGGAACTTGGTGCAAACGATCCTGTTGAAGTCGCTCAGAAAGCAATTGCAGAGGCACGTGCAAAGGGTTATGATACCGTTATTGTCGATACTGCCGGTCGTCAGTCCATCGATGAGGAGCTGATGTTACAGATTCAGCAAATAAAGTCTGCATGCAATCCCGACGAAACCCTTCTTGTGGTCGATGCAATGACAGGTCAAGATGCTGTCAACACAGCTAAGATATTCAACGAGCGACTTGAAATCGATGGTGTGATATTGACCAAGCTCGATGGTGATACGCGTGGTGGTGCAGCCCTTTCCATTCGTACGGTTGTCGACAAGCCTATCAAGTTCGTAGGTACTGGTGAGAAGATGGAGGCTCTTGATGTTTTCCATCCTGCACGTATGGCAGACCGAATCCTCGGTATGGGCGACATTGTCAGCCTCGTAGAACGTGCCCAGCAACAGTTCGATGAGAAGGAAGCCAAGCGATTGGAGCAGCGCATCAAGAAGAACAAATTCGACTACAATGACTTCCTAAGCCAGATTCAGCAGGTAAAGAAGATGGGTAACATCAAAGACCTCGCATCCATGATACCTGGTGTAGGCAAGCAAATCAAAGACCTCGACATTGATGACAATGCCTTCAAGAGTGTAGAAGCGATGATCAGTTCCATGACTCCTTACGAGCGCGAACATCCTGATTGCATCAACCAGAGCCGCAAGATACGTATAGCCAAAGGTAGTGGAACATCTATCGACGAGGTAAACCGTATCACCAAGCAGTTTGAACAGATGCGTAAGATGATGAAGATGATGACAGGAAACAAATTCGGAAACCTCATGCGCAACATGCCAAAGAGATAATATCCAATAAGGCTCATAAGCCCTATAAGGCCCATTAGCCCAATAAAAACCCCAAAACCCAATGACTCTGATAGACGGAAAAGCTGTCGCAACAGCCATCAAACAAGAAATAGCACAGGAAGTGGAACAAATACTGCATGCAGGAGGCAAGCGTCCTCATCTTGCAGCAATCCTCGTTGGACACGACGGAGGCAGTGAAACTTATGTGCACAACAAAGTGCTCTCATGTGAGCAATGTGGATTCACCTCAACACTAATTCGCTACGAAGACGATGTGACAGAGGCAGAATTACTTGCTCAGGTCGAAAAACTCAATAACGACCCAGATGTTGACGGGTTCATCGTACAACTTCCTTTGCCAAAACATATCTCTGAACAGAAGATTATCGAGGCAATCGATTATCGCAAGGATGTCGATGGATTCCATCCTATCAACGTCGGACGTATGGCAATAGGTCTTCCCTGTTATATCAGCGCCACTCCTAATGGCATACTCCAATTATTTAAATACTACAACATCGAAACCAGTGGCAAGCATTGTGTCATCTTAGGCCGCTCGAACATTGTTGGAAAACCTATGGCACAACTCATGATGCAGAAACGCTATCCAGGCGATGCAACAGTTACCGTATGTCACAGCCACACACCCAACATCAAGGAAGAGTGTCTGCGTGCCGACATTATCATTGCCGCTCTTGGACAACCTCACTTCGTGACTGCCGATATGGTAAAAGAAGGAGCTGTAATCATCGATGTGGGTACTACCCGAGTACCCGATGCTACCCGTAAGAGCGGATTCCGCTTATGTGGAGATGTCGACTTCGACAACGTAGCCCCAAAATGCTCATTCATCACACCTGTACCAGGAGGCGTAGGTCCTATGACCATCTGTTCACTCATGAAGAATACACTCTCTGCAGGAAAGAAAGAATTCTATAAATAACTATCGCAGTATTTTAGCCTAATCACCAATTAGGACTTAATACAACGACAAACGGACAGGGAATATCTTCTTGTCCGTTTTTTTGTTTAAGTATGTCAATGTACCTGTCTCGATGGGCTTATCAGGGCGTTCTGCGTCGCGACACGGATGCCGATGTCGATGAATTCCTCTGCCGCGATGCTCACTACACGTTCATCGAGACAGTTCCTCAGAAGTCTTGCAAGCGCAATCCGCGTGTGTTCGACGGACATGCTCACTACACGTTCATCGAGACAGTTCCTCAGAAGTCTTGCAAGCGCAATCCGCGTGTGTTCGACGGACGGTACCTCACCATTACCCGCCGCAGCGACGGCAGCCTGTGGCCTAACTTCAAACCGATGAAGACCGGTAAGGGTTTCAGCCTCGAGCGATATACCTTCAATGTCTATCTTGAACTTCATAAAGCACTGAAAGGCCTGGTAGGGAATGAGTGAAGAATCAACCCAAAATCACAGTATCACAAATCACAGTTTTAAAAAAGGGTACCCCCTATATCGGCTTCCCCTTCTTTTATTATTTAAAAAAGGGTACCCCCTATATCGGCTTCCCCTTCTTTTATTACTTATAACTTATTGATTATTAGATATATATATAATATATATAGATATAAAAGAGGGGAATGGGATACCCTTAAAAAAAAACTGTGATACTGTGATTTGTGATAGCTTGGAATAATTAACAACTTAATTTATTTAGAATCAATGAATTACGATATTTTTAGTCGCACCGCTCCGGCGATGCCAAAGCCTGGAAAAGGCACAGAATGTATCAAAATCCTGCTATTTTGGCATCAAAAATCATGCATGAACCCTTGGTTCCGATGATTTTTCCTGTACTTGGCGCATAAATGAGTGATGTAGAATTTCTGCCTTTTTACCTCAATTGAGGGGAACCATGTGGCAAATGGCCAATTTGGTTGCAGAAAGTGGGGGTAATAAGGGTCAATTGTCACACTTAGTTGATGCTATTTGCCGTGATTTTCGTCTGCACGA
>CACZXN010000020.1 GCA_902785075.1 uncultured Bacteroidales bacterium
ATCGTAGAAGGGGAGCTGTGGGTGGAATAGCGAAATAAGCTGCTCCCCTAAGATAGGGGAGCTGTCACAGAGTGACTGAGGAGTATGACAACAATAGTCAATCGTAAATAATCAATGGTCAATGGTCAATAATCAATAATCAATGGTCAATGGTCAATAAATCAATGGTCAATGGTCAATAATCAATGGTCAATAATCAATGGTCAATAAGTAAGAATGTATGAACGAGAACAAGAAGAAAGCGGTAGTAGAGATCATCCGATTCATCATCACCGTATTGGGAGCCTTGCTCGGCTCGTCTGCGCTACAGGCATGTTGCTAACGTCTCAAATTGTATGTGATGTCTGAAAAAGAAGACTCATCCCACTTGCCCCTCCCTGCGAGGGAGGGGAGTGGGAACTTGGTGCTAAGAACTAAGACACACTCCTCCGCCATAAATGGCCACCAGCCAGCTTTGGGGGCATATTTGCTCAGTCTTCGTCGTTTAATCAATGATTTCGAATCCTGTGTAGGGCACGAGGGCTTTTGGTATGCGGATGCCTTCGGGCGTCTGATTGTCTTCGAGGATAGATGCGACAATACGTGGTAGAGCGAGGGCAGAACCGTTGAGGGTGTGGCACAGCTGTACTTTCTTGTCGGCATTACGATAACGGCATTTCAGGCGGTTGGCTTGATAGGTGTCGAAGTTGCTGACTGAGCTGACTTCGAGCCAACGTCCTTGGGCTTCGGAATAGACTTCGAAGTCGTAGCAGATGGCTGATGTGAAACTCTGATCGCCTCCGCACAGGCGTAGGATGCGATAGGGGAGTTCGAGTTTCTTCAGGAGTCCCTCAACGTGGTCGAGCATCTCTTTGTGGCTTTCTGCCGAGTGTTCGGGGGTGTCGATGCGTACGATCTCTATCTTGCTGAACTCATGCAGACGGTTCAATCCGCGTACGTCTTTCCCGTAACTGCCTGCTTCACGACGGAAACACTGGGTGTATGCGCAGTTTTTGATAGGGAGGTCTTTCTCGTCGAGGATGACATCGCGGTAGATGTTGGTGACTGGCACTTCGGCTGTCGGGATGAGATAGAGGTCATCGACCTCGCAGTGGTACATCTGTCCTTCCTTATCGGGCAACTGACCTGTTCCATATCCTGATGCGGCATTCACGACCGTTGGCGGCATGATTTCGGTGTAGCCGGCTTTGTTCGCTTCGGCAAGGAAGAAGTTGATGAGTGCACGTTGCAGTTGTGCTCCTTTGCCGATATATACGGGAAATCCTGCTCCTGTGATTTTCACACCTAGGTCGAAGTCGATGAGGTTGTACTTCTTTGCGAGTTCCCAATGTGGTATTTTGGCATTTCCGTTAGTGGGTACAGTGTCCCAGTTGCCTACGGTGTCGCCTGGCTTGCATTCGCGCAGGCTTGACTTCACAACGACGTTGTCTTCGGCACATGAGCCTTCGGGTACTTCGTCGTATGGGATATTCGGAATTGTGCATAGGTGAGCGGTGAGTTCCTGCTCTGCTTCGCCCATCTTGGTTTGTAGCTGGGTGGATTCTTCTTTCAACTTGGCAACTTCCGCTTTAGCTGCTTCTGCCTCGTCGCGTTTCCCTTGTTTCATCAGGGCACCAATCTGTGCTGCATATTTCTTTTGCTCTGCCAGACATGCGTCGAGTTTTGTTTGTGCTTCACGACGTGTCTTATCGATTGCAATTGCTTTCTCGACGGCTTCCTTTGCTCCTGCAAAGTGTTTCTTCTCCAGACCTTTGATGACTCGTTCGGTCTCTTCTGTTATCAATTTGAGTGTTAACATAGTCTTGTTTACTATTTGACGATTGACTATTTATTGTTTCTTCAATTATTTCGTTGTTTGTTTCCGCAATGATACATTGGTTGTCACTTCCTGCGTTGGCTTTTGCGGGCGCGTACTTTCTGCTTAATGTCGGCTTTATGGCGTGCAGCACCCGACCCGTGAGCACCTGTCTTGTAGCTTTTGCTACGTGCTTTGGTCTTCACGCGTTCGTCGGTCTTCTCTTTCTTCTTTCCTCCGAAGTTGATGCCATTCATCATGGCGTATAGGATTTCGCTGTCGCTTGCCATTTTGTCGATTGATTAATGATGGAATAGGCGTATTCCTGTGAATGCCATTGTGATGCCGTATTTGTCGCATGTATCGATGACATGATCGTCGCGAACAGAACCGCCTGCCTGAGCGATGTATTCAACTCCACTCTTGTGGGCACGCTCGATATTGTCGCCGAATGGGAAGAAGGCATCGCTTCCGAGACTTACTTTTGTGTTCTTTGCAAGCCACTCCTTTTTCTCTTCGCGTGTGAGTGGTTCGGGCTTCTGTGTGAAGAAGTTCTGCCAAGTTCCCTCAGCAAGCACGTCTTCGTATTCGTCGCCCATATACACATCGATGGTGTTGTCGCGATCGGCACGTTTGATGTCGGACTTGAATGGTAGGTTCATCACCTTTGGACATTGGCGCAACCACCATAGATCGGCTTTCTGTCCTGCCAGACGAGTACAATGGATGCGGCTTTGCTGACCAGCACCGATTCCGATAGCCTGTCCGTCTTTTACATAGCAAACAGAATTGCTTTGGGTGTATTTCAGTGTGATGAGTGCTATCTTCAGGTCGCGTTTTGCTGCTTCTGGGAGTTGCTTGTTGGCTGTAGGGATGTTGCTGAAGAGTTCATCGCTTGTCAAGTCGATTTCGTTACGTCCCTGTTCGAATGTGATGCCAAACACTTGCTTGCGCTCTACTGGAGCAGGACGATAGTCGGTTGACATCTTGATGACACAATAGGTGCCCTTACGTTTTGCTTTTAGTATTTCGAGAGCTTCGGGAGTGTAGTCGGGGGCGATGATGCCGTCGCTCACTTCGCGCTTAATCAGCAAAGCAGTTGCCTCGTCGCATGTGTCGCTCAAAGCGATGAAGTCGCCAAAACTTGACATGCGGTCAGCTCCTCTGGCTCTTGCATAAGCGGTAGCAATAGGGGAGAGAGGTAGGGCGATATCATCAACAAAATAAATCTTCTTGAGTGTGTCGCTCATTGGAACACCCACAGCTGCGCCAGCAGGACTTACATGCTTGAATGATGCAGCAGCAGGTAAACCCGTAGCTGCACGTAGTTCGCGTACTAACTGCCAACTGTTGAAGGCGTCGAGCAAGTTAATATAACCAGGGCGTCCACACAACACCTCAAACGGGAGGTCGCCTTTCTCCATAAATACTCTCGATGGCTTCTGATTCGGATTGCAGCCATACTTCAGCTCAAGTTCTGTCATATTAAACCTTATTTAAAATAAATAATTCGTTAACAAGTTGCAAAGTTACAAAAAAACTCAATACTATCAGCTAAAAACTGAAAAGATTTCGACTATTGTTTGTGTTTTTTATTGTCATATCAAATTAAATTCGTAATTTTGTCGTCAAATTGAGAGAGTACGCATTTATTTTATTGAGTGTAATAAGTGAAGTTATTCATAAATTGACCTATAATGAAGAAAAAAACATCTAAAGAAATGATGGGTGTTGACCACGATGTGGTTGACGCAGAACCTAAACCTAAGAAAAGAAGAATAACAAGAGCCGAAAAGGTAATCACGGAAGAACCTATGACGGAACCTGAAAAGGAACTCGCAAAGAAACCTGCAAAGAAACCTGCAAAAAAAACTGCAAAGGTAAAGGAACCTGTCAAGGAACCATCAGAGGAGCCCGTAAAGGAACCATCGGAGGAAATCGCAAAGAAACTTGCTGAGGAAGATGCTATGTCTTTGGCCGTGCTCGATAAAGTTGAACAATTCGGCAAGACAACTGATATATTGGCGGTTGTGGACCAGCCGAACGAAAGCGATGATGATATGCCTGCTGCCGGATCACCGTTTGCTAAATATGACAAAATGATTGAGGAAGACGAAGATGACGAAGACAATCGTCCACGTCCAATCAAACGTCAGGTTCCGGTTGTCAGCCATTCAGAACCAAATGCTCCTTCTGGAAGAGGAAGAGGTGCAAAGGGCAGAAAGAAAGATACTGGGGAAGGTGAGTTTGTGATTGATGATGACAGCGCATCGATTTCGTCTCTGACTAAAGGTAATGTGTGGGCATCGAATGTTGATGAAATCTACCAGATGCTGATGGAAGGACGTCGTACGGAACACTGGGCTGAGAATCGTGTACACTACATGAATATCATTGCTCCTGTGTTTGATGTCCAGATTATTGATAACACCAACAAACAGTTGGTTGCTTCGCTCGAGGAAGCTAATTATAAGGTGTTCTCATATCCAAAATCGCGCGATGACAAGAAGACGAGTATAGCTATTCGTAAACATCAGATCAAGAAGATTACTGACTTGACGATGGAGAATATCCTGCACTTGTCTGCTGCAGAAGTGCTGACTTTGATTGATGAGAATATGGGTACAGGATGGAAGGGTCTTCCACTTGCCATTCAGGATATTATCGAAACGGCTTTCTATGTTGATTGCAGTGTGTTGCCTGAGGCAGCTATGCACAGAGTCGGTGGATTGATTGACCGTCGTAAGGATGACGGTTACGAAGTGCTGGAGATTGCACGCGGAACCTGGATTGAAGCCGTTTTCATGAAGTTCAAGCCAAGACAGGAGAAACGTCGTTTTGAAGTCATTACGGATTCTTCACGTAAGTCAATTGACGATGATGATGATGACGACGATGATGATGACGACGACGACGGCGAAGATGATTTGAAAGATCAGACAGATGAGGATCGTGAGGCAGAAGACGAAGACGACGAATCATTGGAGGATCAGACTCCTCAGATTGAGGAATTTGAGGAATTCCCTGACGATGATGACGACTAATTTTATCGGAGGATAATGCCGGAAAACAATCGCCCGGACTGAATGCCCAAACGTCGGGCAGAAAAGAATCGGTCGGACGATTGATAGGTACAGATGCCTGCAACGTGAATGTTGTGGGCATCTATTGTTTTCGAGAGCAACTGAAGACGGTTACACTCCCAAAGGTCTATGTGCCATTTCCCGTTTTGCTTTGAATAAATCTGTTCGGTATTGAACCCTTCAGCACGAAATGTTTCATAGACTTCATCACCCACTTCGAAGTTTTCTTTGCTGATGCTTGGCCCGATAACAGCTTTGCAATCGGAACCCCTTGTGCCGTAAACACGAGTCATCTCTTCTATTGCCATTTCTGCGATGCGCTGAACGGTTCCTCGCCATCCTGCATGAATAGCAGCAGCCGCATGATGGCGTGTATCGTAAATGAGTATGGGAACACAATCGGCAGTCGATACTCCTATAGCGATTCCTCTCAAGTCAGTCATGATGGCATCTATCCCTTCCAGATAGTCGGCTTGTTGCTCGGAAGAGTAGTTCATGAAATCGTGAGTGATAACAGCCGTTTTCGTTTTGTGAATCTGATGGGGCATCACAAGATGATCGGTGGGAATGCCCAGTTCATGACATAACCGTCGTTTGTTTTCGGCAATATCTTCAGGATTGTCTCCACAATATGAATTCACGTTCATGCTGGCATACTGACCCATACTACAACCGCCTTCACGTGTGGTCGTAAAAGCGGTTACATTTTCTGCTATGTCATAAAAGAGCATCATCGAGTGAGTTCAGGGTTGCTATTCCTCATCTTCGTATTCAAAGTCTTCCAGGTCTTCAATATCTTCGACATCATCAACAGCCTCGAATCCTTCATCCTCATCCTGATCGGCAAAATCCTCTCGTATCTTCAGATAGTCTTTTGCATGATGCACGATGCTTTCTTGAGTAGCAATAGCGGCAATCTTGTTGCTTTCGCTGTTCATCTCTTCCCAAAGTACATCTTTCAGCTCATCGAGTCCGAATCCTGTAACAGCAGAGATAAAGACGGTTCGTACACCTTGAGGTAGGGTAGAGCGTAGCATTTCAATCAGTTCGTCGTCCAGCAAATCACACTTTGTCACAGCGAGCACTTTGCCTTTGTCGAGCAATTCGGGATTGAAGGTGGTCAACTCGTTGAGCAGGATATCATATTCACGTTTGATGTCATCAGTGTCTCCTGGTACCATGAACAAGAGCAAGCTGTTTCGTTCAATATGACGAAGAAACCTCAGTCCGAGTCCCTTTCCTTGACTGGCTCCCTCAATGATTCCAGGTATATCGGCCATCACGAACGACTTTCCGTCGCGATAGGAGACGATACCTAATGAGGGTTCCAGCGTTGTGAAGGGATAATTGGCAATCTTTGGTTTGGCTGATGATAGTGAGGATACTAAGGTTGACTTTCCTGCATTGGGAAATCCTACCAGACCAACATCGGCAAGGAGTTTCAGTTCCAAGATTACTTCCATTTCCTGCATGGGTTCGCCTGGTTGCGCATAACGCGGTGCCTGATTGGTTGGGGTACAGAAGTTGAAATTGCCCAAACCTCCACGTCCTCCTCTCAGCAGTACGACTTCTTGTCCATGCTCGGTTACGTCACAAATGTATTCACCCGTCTCAGCATTATAGGCAACGGTACCACAGGGCACTTCCAAAATCTTGTCGGCACCCTTCTGACCAGTACTCTTGTTTTTCGAACCGTTTCCTCCGTGCTCGGCGTATGCATGACGATCATAGCGAAGGTGTAGCAGCGTCCAGTAGTTGCGGTTTCCTCGCAACACCACACTGCCTCCATTGCCACCATTTCCGCCATCAGGTCCTCCCTTTGGCATATATTTGGCTCGATGCATGTGGGCAGACCCTCTGCCTCCTTTACCTGATCGGCAATATATTTTGACGTAATCGATGAAGTTGGTTTCCATTATTAAAAAAGAACCCTTAAACCCTTAAACCCTTAAACTCTTAAACTTTTGAACCTTGAACCTTGAACCCCTTCTTATAGCGTATCGAGGAAAGCGAAGATATTGGCAAGCATTTGTTCTTTGCTACCTTCCCAAGTGAAAGTGTGACGCATACCTTCTTTTTCGAACCAAGCTGCAAGTGGTTCTGTCTGGCTGTGATACACCTCAAAGCGTTTCTTGATGGTCTCTTCATTATCGTCTGCACGACCTTGCTCTTTAGCACGGTTGAGAAGACGAGCCATCAGGGTTTCTTCGTCAACAATGAGTTCAACCATCACACCCATTTCGTGCTTTCTCTCGGCAAGCATCTTCTTCAAAGCCTCTGCCTGAGCAATCGTGCGTGGGAATCCGTCGAAGATAACACCTTTGTCTGCTGGCATTGTGTCATAAGTCTTAGCCAATATGTCAATCATCAACTCGTCAGGGATAAGCTGACCGTTGCTGATGTAGCCTTGAGCAATCTTTCCGAGTTCTGAGCCTTGTTTGATTTCTGCACGGAGCACATCTCCTGTTGAAATATGTCCCATTCCATAACGAGCGACAATTTCGTCGCTATAGGTGCCTTTGCCTGAGCCAGGAGCACCGAAGATAATAATATTCTTCATGTTGTTGTAGGTTTTATTTTGCTAATGAATAAATGTCTTTGTAATTGCGTCCAAATCCGTCATAATCCAATCCGTAGCCTACAATGAAGTCGTTAGGAATCTCCATTGCACAATAGTCTATAGCCAAATCTACCTGAAGTTTCTCTGGTTTCTGAAGCAGACAGGCAATCTTGATTGACGATGCACCTTTCTGACGCATCAGAGGGAGTACGTTATACATTGTGATACCAGTATCGACGATATCTTCAACAATGATGACATCCCGTCCAGCCAAACTGGTGGTTATGCCCATCACTTCTTTCACCTGTCCTGTGGTTTCCGTTCCTTCGTAAGAAGAGAATCGGGCAAACAAAATTTCGGGCTGAAACGTCAGGTAGCGTACCAAATCGGCAGCAAACATGAATGCACCATTGAGGATGCAGATGATGATAGGATTTTTGCCTTCGTAGTCTTGGTTGATACGTTCAGCCAATGCTTTAACTCTCTCCTGTATTGTCTCGTTTTTTATCGAAACTTCAAAGTCTTTGTCAAGAATGTGAATTCTGTCCATTATTTGTGAGCAAATCGAAATAGGTTGCAAAGATAAGAAAAAAATAAAACTTAAAGAATTAAAAAATGAAAAAATAGAGAAAAATAGTTAATAGTAAATGGTTAAATGGTAAATTATTTGTATCTTTGCACCGTAATTTGAATAAGAATGAAGAACAAGAGGATTTTCATAACTTTGTGTGCTGTTGCATTTTTGTTGAGTTCGTGCAGTAACTATAACAATGTGTTGCGTGCCGAAGATTATGATTACAGATATGAAGCGGCAAAGGAATATTATGCTGCTGGGGAATTCACCCACTGCTACCAGATTCTGGAGGACATGATTCTTTTGCTGAAAGCAACCGATAAGGGAGAAGAGTCGTTGTATATGCTTGCTATGTGTTATTTCAACCTTCGTTATTATGATTCTGCAAGCGATTACTTCGAACGTTATTATAAAAGCTACCCTAAAGGAACTTACACAGAACTGTCGCGCTTCTATGCAGGTGTTGCTGCTTATAGGCAGTCGCCCGATTCGCGTCTCGACCAGTCGTCAACCTATACGGCGCTCAATTGCTTGAATGAATATCTGGAGTATTATCCCTATTCAGAGCGTCGTGAAGAGGTGACAGATATGATTTATCAGTTGCAAGAACGTCTGGCAAAGAAGGAATATGAGTCAGCAAAGTTGTATTATAATTTAGGAAACTATACAGGTAATTGTATCTTTGGTGGAAATAACTATGATGCATGTATCATCACAGCAGAGAACACCCTGAAACTCTACCCATACACCAATCTTCGCGAAGAGTTAATGATGCTGGTGCTCAAGTCACGCTACAAGTTAGCATTGAATAGTGTTGAGCGCAGAGCAGAGGAACGCTATCGTGCGACAATCGACGAGTACTATGGATTCAAGAATGAATTCCCGGAGAGTAAGTATAAGAAAGAGGCTGATAAGATATTTAAGTTCTGTAGTTCGAAAGTGAAAATGTAAAGAATAGATAAAGATTATGGCAATGGATTTTAAGAAAACAAATGCTCCTACAAATACGGTTACCCGTAATTTGATGGATTTGAGTGCAGAAACAGGTAATATTTATGAAAGTGTGGTTATCATTGGTAAACGTGCCAACCAGATTGCTGCAGACATGAAAGAGGAAATCAAACGTAAACTCGATGAGTTTGGAACCGCAAACGACGAGTTGCAGGAGGAGTTCCACAACGATGAGCAGATCACGGTGTCAAAGCACTACGAGAAACTGCCAAAGCCTACACTCATTGCTACTCAAGAGTTCCTCGAAGACAAGGTGTATTTCCGTAACCCATCTAAGGATACACAAGACAGATTCTAATGATACAACGAATACAAACCGTTTACTTAGCCCTTGTTGCCGTTCTCAGCATACTGGGGCTTTGTCTTCCTTTGGCCCAGTATTATGTTGGAACCACAATGGTTGCATCATTCAACAATTTTGCATACACGGCCACAAAGGGATATGATGCAGTCGGCACTTTCAGTTTGGCTCCTTTAGCTTTCGTAGTGCTGATGGGTATCGTCTTGCTGTTGACGTTCGTCAGCATTATGCTGTTCCGTTTCAGGATGCGCCAGTTGCGTCTCACCATTTTCAGTACGTTGATGTTGGTGGGATATGTGCTCGTTTATGCTTTTCTGGCGTGGAAGTTCCAACTTCAGTTAGCAGAAATCAATGCAGAAGTGCAGTATCATCTGTGTTTTGCTGCAGTGTTACCAGTAGTTAGCATCATCCTCAACTGTCTTGCCATTCATGGAATTCGTAAAGACGAGGCTTTGGTGCGTTCACTCGATAGATTGCGATAAGATGGATTTTAAGGATTTAGTACAAAAACGCAGAAGTATCCGTAAGTTTACGGATGAGAAAGTGACAGAAGAGCAGCTTCGACTCATTCTCCGTGCAGGACTGATGGCTCCTACGGGACATGGGCAACGAGGCTGGCAGTTTGTGGTAGTTGACAATCCGCAGATTTTGCAGACCATCGCTCAGTGTCGTCCAGCAGGAAGTGAATTTGTGAAAGATGCAACAGTTGCGATTGTTGTGTGCTACGATGCGTCTGCAACCGATGTATGGATTGAAGATGCGTCGATTGCTGCAGTCACTATGCAGTATCAGGCTACAGATCTTGGACTCGGCAGTTGTTGGTGTCAGGTTCGTCTTCGCGGTAATTCAGAAGGCGTAAGTGCGTCTGAGACCATCAAACAGCTGCTTCATCTACCAGAAAACATCGAGGTGGAATGTGTGCTGGGAATCGGTCATCCTGCGATTGAACGGAAATTACAAGACGAGGAGAAACTCAACTGGGATTGTGTGAAGCGATGAAGGTCGTATTGGTCGGAGCGGGCAATCTGGCAACCAACCTCGCTGTTGCGTTGCAGAAGTCTGGACATACCATCATCCAGGTTTTCAGCCGCACACATCAGTCTGCTGAACAATTGGCGCAAAGGGTAGGGGCTTCTGCCGTTACTGCATTGGACCAATTGGCTCAGGATGCAGATATCTATATCATCAGCATCACCGATTCAGCACTTGCTTCGCTCGATTATTCTGCATTTCCCTCCCATTCGTTAGTGGTTCATACGGCTGGAAGCATTCCGATGGATGTCATTCCATTGAAGCGTAGGGGTGTGTTCTATCCGATGCAGACATTCTCTCGACAACGTATCGTCGATTTTCAGGAAATCCCCATATTTGTTGAGGCTACTTCTGAAGACGATTGGCAATTTCTGACCGACTTTGCCCTTACTATTAATAATAAGGTGTATAGACTTTCTTCTGCAGACAGGCTTTATCTTCATCTGGCAGCTGTTTATTGTAGCAATTTCGTCAACCATTGCTATGCGATGAGTGCAGAGATTCTGAGTCAGCATGGAATACCTTTCTCTGTGATGCTTCCACTCGTCGATGAGGTTGCCGCAAAAGTTCATGAGGTTAGTCCTAAGGAAGCTCAGACTGGACCTGCAGTTCGTCACGATGAAAATGTCATCCGTCATCATCTCGCCCTGTTGGACAACAATCCGCAGTTACAGGAAATATATGCAATCATGTCAAAACATATAGCCAATGATAAACTATGATTTAACCAAGATACGCGCCATCTTCTTCGATGTCGATGGTGTGCTCAGTCGTCAGACCATAACGCTCCATCCTTCGGGCGAACCTATGCGTACGGTGAATATCAAGGACGGTTATGCAATGCAACATGCAGTGAAGCATCAATTTTTGCTGGCAGTCATCACAGGAGGTACTACAGAGGCTGTCCAGAAACGCTACGAGCGACTTGGATTGACGGAAATTCACCAAGGTGTAGCACAGAAAATCAGCAAGTACGAAGAGCTTTGTGCAAAGTATCAGTTGGCTGATGAGGAAGTGATGTATATGGGCGATGATATCCCCGACTATGAGGTCATGCAACGTTGCGGACTGCCTGTATGTCCGGCTGATGCATGTGCTGAGATAAAGGCCATCTCTACCTATATCTCTGAATACAATGGGGGAGAAGGATGTGCCCGCGATGTGATTGAACAAGTGCTGAAAGCACATAATCTTTGGATGCACAACTCTGCTGCATTTGGATGGTAATAAGCCAATAAGGCCAATAAGGCCAATAAGCCCCATGAGGCCAATAAAACGAAAATAACAACGATATGAAACTGATTCTCGCAAGTAATTCTCCACGTCGTAAGGAACTCCTTGCAGGCTTGGAATATCCCTTCGAAGTGCGTGTGCTCAAGGGAATAGACGAGCGCTATCCTGCACAGCTTACAGGCGAGGATATCCCCATTTATATATCAGCCCAGAAAGCGAAAGCCTATCTGCCTACACTTGCTGAAGACGAACTCCTCATTACTGCAGATACGGTTGTGATGCTCGAAGGAAAGGTGTTGGGGAAACCCCACGATCGGGAAGAGGCTATTCAGATGCTGTCTGACTTATCGGGAAAGACACACGAAGTGATTACAGGCGTTACCTTAGCCACCCAATCGCTCCAGAAAAGCTTTGCGTCTGTCTCGAAAGTCACTTTTGCTTCGTTGGACACAAAAGACATCATCCACTATGTCGACCATTACCGTCCTTTCGACAAAGCAGGAGCTTATGGCATACAGGAATGGATTGGCTACATAGGAGTCACTCGTATTGAGGGCAGCTATTTTAATGTGATGGGACTGCCTGTTCAACGCCTCTATGAAGAGCTGCGAAAACTAATCTGATTTTCTTTCGAAACACTTAAAGATTTATCTACTTATCGAACACGCTGTTTTGAGGCAAGCAATTCAAACCCCAACTTTCAAACGACGTGTCAAAAACGTACTTTTACAGCAAAAAACGCACAAAAGTAAAAAAAAATCCGAAAAAGTTTTGAAGATATAAAAAAAATATCTACTTTTGCAACTCAACATCAAAAGCAGGTATATTGTCTCAACTTTAAAACCTGCTAATTGTTGAATAAATAATAATGGTACTATATTGTTACAAGATAGCTCTAAGCTAATTTGTGAAAATAGAGTAATGGGCAGAAGCATCTTCGGATGATCATCCTTTGATGTAAGTCTTGTAAACAATTAGTTTTGTCGTGTTTTATTTTGTGTTTGTGTTGTGGCTACTCTTATGCGTGAAGCAAGGGGGTAGCCTTTTTTGTGTGGGCATAGCTTAAGTGACGGCTCTCTATATCTGAGAAGCAATTAAGCGTTGTTATGGGCACTACATGACTAAGTATAAGAAACTGGAAGGCAGAAAACTCTATCGTCTTGCGTTACGTCTCACGTTGCTATTAGAGCTACCTTCTCCGCTGTTTTTTGAGTTATATTGAAATATTGAATATTGATTTCATTTTTTTTGTAATGAGGGTAAGATGTAAGAAAAATAGTAGTAAATAATATATAACTAATTAATATATAATAACTTATAATAAAAATTACTATAAAAAACTCTACACAAAAATACGCTTCAAGAAAAAACACATTCAATAATCAATATCTCAATATAGGGCCCGCGCGAAATTCCCAAACCCTCCCTTATCCGCCAATAACCAACCACTATCGAGTAATAATGGCAAGGTATGCTTGGTGCTGTAGAATTCGTGAAAGTGTAAATAAAGCATCATTTTCTGTAATTTGTTTTGCCAATCTGAAAATTCTTGCTATCTTTGCAACTGAAAACCAATAAATGCTAAATCGTTATGCGTACAATCTTATCTCGTTTATTCAGTTTGGCGCTCATCATTGCTGCCACATCATTCACTGCTTGTGATGTTGAAGTAGATAACCCGGTTTCTGACATTCCTAGTGACGCTTACGGGCCATCTTATTCTATCACTCCTGACGCAAAACAAGATAGTGCAAACATAACAGTCGAACAAAATGGTACTTGTTTCAAAGGCATTCTTGAAAACTATACTTTACATGTTACCTGTGATTCCATCACTTTCGATAACTTTACCTTAGAAACGGGATGTTATCCTACTAATACGAAAACAAAAATCTACATTGTTCACAAGGCTACCTTGAACCTTATTGGCGATTCCCATATTTATTTATTTGGTATAGAAGCTTTAAATACTACTTTACCTATTTCTCTTCAAGGCGATGACGCTTCCCTTACGATTCACTCATTGTACGCCAATGATGTTGAAGAAGCACTTCAACATTTTATTGTTGCCGATGGTTATATTATGGGTATCTCTATGGTTGAACAGATTGCCACGCATGATTTTATCATATCCTTCCGTCTTACGAAGAGGAAAGTCTATTTCTAACGGTTCATGGTGAATGTTTCGTGGGTTAAGAGCGGTCATTTTTTAAAATTCTATTTTAAAAGGACGATAAATTGTGGGTTTTTGCAATAAATTGTCAGTTATCAATTGTCAATTGTCAATTAATTTGTAACTTTGCAAGGACTAAAAATGTGTTCTGGTGAGACAATGGCTGAAGGCGAACCGAGGTAGAATCATCACCATTGTGATGATGTTGATGTTGGGTGGATTGGTGTATCTGCTTTTCCGTCCTCGCACACTGCTTCTTTTTCATGTCGCCGATGCGATGGGTTTGTCGCCTTTCATCACTCAGCTGAGGAGTGGGGTAGAGGGCATCGTGTTGCCCAACTGGGTGGTGAATTGTCTGCCCGACGCTTTGTGGGCTGGAGCCTATGTGCTGTTGGTCGATTGTGTGATGAGGGGTAGGCCGGTCAAGTTGCGTTTGCTGCTGGCAGCAGTCATTCCTGTTTTGGGAGTGGTGTCGGAGGCATTGCAGGCTTGCGGATGGCTGAGTGGAACGTTCGACTGGTTGGATATTGTAGCGTATATGGCTCCGTATGTGTTGTATTTGGTAGTGGTATTGAAAAAAGGATAAAGATATTATGGCATTCTTTTCTGGAAAACAAGTTACGATTATTATTGTTTCCATCGTGGTGTTGTTCATTGTGATGGGTGTGTTGACGTTTGCTATAGGTGAGTCAGGCGATGAGACATCAGATGTTCAGGAGACGACGAAAACTGATGTTGAGCAGTCGGAGCAGAAAGATACGGCGAACATCGTGATTGAGGAGGCAATGGAGGGTGACCCCTATCAGGAGTTGAACGACCTGATCGGCTTGACTGCGGTGAAGGAAGAAGTGACATCGTTGGCTAATTTCGTGAAGTTGCAGAAGCAACGTGAGGAAAAGGGGATGAAGACTCCGAAGATGTCGTATCATCTGGTATTCACAGGAAGTCCTGGTACGGGTAAGACCACAGTTGCTCGAATCGTGGCACGCATCTATAAGGATTTAGGCATTCTGAAACGCGGACATACGGTAGAGACAGACCGTTCGGGATTGGTGGCAGAGTATATGGGTCAGACTGCTGTCAAGACCAATTGTCTGGTCGATAGTGCACTCGACGGCGTGCTGTTCATCGATGAGGCGTATGCTTTGGTGCCAGAGGACGGATATGGTTCGGACTACGGACAGGAAGCAATATCGACACTGCTGAAACGCATGGAGGACAATCGAGACAGGCTGGTGGTCATCATTGCCGGCTATCCAAAGGAAATGCAGCGATTCATCGACTCGAACCCAGGACTGCAGTCGCGCTTCAACCGCTACATCAACTTCCCCGATTATACAGCAGGCGAGTTGGTAGATATCTTTAAGATGTATTTGAAGAAAAATGAATATACGATGACGGCAGACGCTGAGGAACTGTTGCGTGCGAATGTGGAATATGTGGTGGCGCACAAAACACGAAACTTCGGTAACGCCCGATACATCCGAAACTTGTTCGAACGCTCCATCCAGTGTCAGGCCAATCGCTTCTCTGGAAAGAAAGGTCTAAGCGAACGACAACTGACCGAACTGACTGCCGAAGACATAGAAACCGCATTTAAGAAACAATAACTAACCCCATCAGAGTGTGTCTCCCTCATGAATAAGAAGTGGATTATACCTTACCTGTCAATCCTTCTCCTTTGCATCGTTGGATGCAGGGATGGGGTAGATGTGGCACAACGTCATGAGGTTGACTCGCTGAACCTGTTGGCCTATCACACCCGATATGTGGGACTGGACACAACTGCACGCTATGCCCAGATGGCATACGACGCTTCGCAGAAAGCCGATGGTACGCTCTACAACGAAGGACGAGCCGAAGCCTTGGCGAATCTGGCGTTTGTGCAATATATGTTGATGGACTATGACAGCGCAACTGCGTTGTACACCCAAAGTGCAGAGATGTCGAAGAACATCATCACGAAGGTGGTGGCGGATGTAGGCCTGATGAAGATTTGCCATATCACGGGACACAACGACGAGTTCCTCAACTATCGTCACGATGCCGAACTGAAGCTCAACCGCCTGTCTGAATCGCTCGACGAGATGAACCTGTCGCCCATACAATACACGTTCCTCAATTATGCAAGGAGTGAATTCCATTTCGCTTCTGCCACCTATTATGATAATATCCTGCATCCGGAACTGGCGGCAGCCGAGATGGAAGCGGTGGAGAACAACATGGGGATGGTTAACTTCGACTTTGCCCAGCTGGCACGCTATTACATTCTGTTAGGTGACTATGAGACAGGCCGCGAGTTAGGCATGAAGTTCAACCTAACCTATATGCTCGCAAGTGCTTCGCAACATGTTGCCAAGGATATCATTAACCGCTTCGACCCTCAATATGGCGATTCGGTACCTCCGTTTGCCCTTTTCATCGCGCAAGATGCCTTGAGGCTTTTCCGCGAATATGGGTCGTTGTACAGTCGTGCGACTACCTACCTCACCATTTCCGACTATTATGCACAGAACAATATGCTCGAAGTGGCACTCGATACAGCCACGAAAGCACTCGAGTTTGTCAATATCCAACACATGGGCATCTATGGCGACGATATCGACTTCCTCACCCCATTCTCCTCGCGAGAAGATGTGGAGCCGACAGAATTGACGTGGCTGAAACGGAAAGACATCAGTTGTGCGTGGGAGTGGATAGCCACCATTCGTCAGCACCTCAGTTCGTTGTTTGAGCAGATGGGAATGGAATCGGCGGCCAACTACAACAAACGTATCTATTATGGCATCATGGACAATATCCGGCAGGACAAACGGTTGGATTTCCAAATAGAAGAACTCGAACAAGCTAAATCGGATCAGACGGCATGGGCTTGGGTAATTGCCATTCTCTCACTCGTAGCATTCGTTTCGGTCTTTCTCTACATCCGTCATCTGAAGCGTATGACAGAGAAGTCGTATGCGAACGACATCGATAACGTAGAAACGTCGTTCCGTAAGTGGATGGATGAGAACGAGGCACTATACAACTCGTTGGAGGAGCGAGAGAAAATGGTCGATAGTCAGACGTATATCCACGAACAGCATATCGCAGAGAACAAAAGGAGTTATATCGACAAGTGTACGAGTCTCTCGTTGGTGTATAGTATCACACCGTTCCTCGACCGAGCCATCAACGAACTGAACAAACTGAAATCGTCGGACGAACCCGATGAGGTGCGTGCAGAACGGATTGACTACCTTTCAGAACTGATTGACCGCATCAATCTCTACAACGAGGTACTGTCGCATTGGATAAAAGTGCGTCAAGGATTGGTAACACTTAATATCGAGAGTTTTGACATTCAGTCGCTGCTCGACACCTTGAGCAAGAACCGTAATTCGTTCGTTAATAAGGGTTTGACACTTACCGTGAAAGATTCGGAAGCAGTGGTGAAGGCCGACAAGGCTTTAACCCTGTTCATGATGAACACCCTGCTCGATAATGCCCGCAAATATACCCCAGAAGGAGGCGAGGTAGGTATCCGAGTGGACGAAACCGATGAGTATGTCGAGATTTCGGTGACAGATACTGGTCGAGGGCTCTCTCAGGAAGACGTGCGTACCATCTGTCAGGATAAGGTGTACGACTCCAGTCAGATTGGTGACGTGGAACACGATGAGAACCTGAAGCAGAACAAAGGCTTCGGTTTTGGACTGATGAACTGTAAGGGCATCATCGATAAATACAAGAAAACCAATCAGCTTTTCTCTGTCTGTACGTTCAACATTGAGAGTGAGTTGGGCAAGGGAAGCCGCTTCTATTTCCGTTTGCCGAAGGGAGTGATGAAAGCCTTTGCCGTATGTCTCCTGATGCTTCCTTTCTGCATGCCAGTTAAGCTGCAGGCACAAACACCATTCGTGGCCGATACTACGATTGTTGCAAAGATGCGTCTGTCGAAACAGCAGCAGGTAGCCAAAGAAAAAGAGTATGAGTCGTTGAAACAGGCAAATGCAGCCCGTCAGACCTTCATCATCATTGCCATCATGCTGTTGATTGTGGGATCTGTGGTATTCCTCGTCATCTATTATCGGGTTCACATGTTGCCGATATTCAACATGCGTCAGTTGATGCAGTTCAATAAACGCTTGTTCGAGACACAGAATCCTGATTTGTTGGATTTGACCTTTAAAGGAGTGAACGACATCAAGGCGATTGACGGTATTGCGTTGGGTGTGATGCAAAACGAGGAGGCACAGTTGATGATTCGCATGAGTCAAGACTGTCCAATGCCAGAAGCGGTGGAGACGATTGCTCAGCATAGTTTTGTGACCGAGAAAGAGATGATCATGAACGATGGGTTGTTGCGAACCTATCTCTTGAAACTCCCTGAGAATGCCTCACAGGATGAAGAGGGGAAAAATACTAATGGAAATGCTGCAGTAGGAGTTCTGGCAATAGTGTTCCATAATGCCTCGTTATCGACTCACGACGAGATGATTATCCGTCTGATGGCAGAACATCTTGCCAAGTATGTGTATTTCTCCGACACGAAGGTGGAATATCAGAAGGTGGAACTGCAACTGAAAGAAGATGAACAGTTGAGGGCAGAGAAGGAAGAGAATACCATACATATCCAGAATATGGTGCTCGACAATTGTCTGTCAGCCATCAAGCACGAAACGATGTATTACCCGAACCGCATCCGACAGTTGCTTGACACCTCGAAACAACAACAGACGATGACCGATGAAGAGAATATCGCTCAACTGTCCGAGCTCATCAATTATTATAAAGAGGTGTTCACCGTACTCAGTTCGTGTGCTGCCCGACAACTGGATAATGTGATGTTCAAACGCAAGACGATTCCTGTCAGTCAGTTGGCACAATATGCCGAGAAGAGCATGAAGCGTTTGGCACGAAAGCTGGATGTGGATATAGATTTTACGGTTGAGAAAGATACCCAACTGAAAGTCATTGGAGACCAGCAGATGTTGGAATATCTGATTGACAATTTGTTTGCAGCAGCATTGTACAACAAGCAGGACCGACCTATCAGTCTTTCGTTCGATCGGTATGGGGAGTTCGTGAGGATGACGTTCAAGGACGAGGAAGTGAAGAAGTCGGAAGACGAATTGACGCATCTGTTCTATCCAGAGCATCTGCAGTATGACGAAGAGGCAGATAAATTGATAGGTGTGGAATATCTCGTGTGTCGGCAGATTGTACGTGAGCACGATGAGTATGGAGGTCGACGTGGATGCCGCATTATCGCCTCGCCATGTGGAAAGGGATATAAAATGGAAATCATGATAAATGGGTTTTAGGGAAAACAAAGAAACGTAATATATAAACATATAAGGTATGAATAATTTTAATGTAATTATCGTAGAGGACGTGATGTTGGAACTCCGAGGAACGGTTGAGATTTTCCGTAATGAGATTCCAGAAGCAAACATCATTGGTACAGCCCAAAACGAGGAAGAGTTTTGGAATCTAATGGCAGAAAACACTCCCGAGTTGGTTTTGCTTGATTTGGGACTTGGTGGCTCTACTACTGTAGGTATTGACATCTGTCGGAAACTGAGAGAAAAGCAAATACCAACCAAGGTTTTGATTTTTACGGGCGAGGTCTTGAATGAAAAGTTGTGGGTAGATGCCCTCGATGCAGGAGCCGATGGTATCATTCTCAAGAGTGGAGAACTCCTCACTCCTGGTGATGTGCAGAGTGTGTTGAATGGTAAACGTTATGTGTTCAATCAGCCTATACTCAAGAAACTTGTCAAGCGTTTCCGTCGTTCTGTTCTGAACGAATATCGTCGTCAGGAGGCATTTGTGAAATATGATATAGATGAATATGATGAGATTTTCTTGCGCCACTTGGCTTTAGGATATACGAAAGACATGATTGCCAACTTGCGTAGCATGCCCTTTGGTACGAAATCGCTCGAGAAGCGTCAGGCTGAACTCATCAGTCGTCTGTTTCCGAATGGAGAGAGCGAGCGTATCAATGTGCCACGACTCGTAACACGTGCGTTTGAATTAAGAATACTCGACGTAGATAACTTGGAACCTGATGAAGAATAACCGCATTGTGAATTGGATGCGTATCGGACTTTTGGGTTTGATATTGTTGCATGCCATCATCTCATGGATAGGAAATATCTATGGGTGGGGGTTGAACAACCTGTTCAGTCAGGCTGGCATCCGTTGGACGGTTGCGAACTTCATTCCGAATATCTCTCAGGCTCCTTTTGCGGAAATCATGTTGGGACTTGTCGCCATAGGGGTGGCAACAGAGTCGGGCATCTTCAGCGCTTTTGGCAAGAATGCATCATTGAAGCAACAACGAGCACTTTCTTTAGCTATGCTGGTACTTGTTTTGCTTGTTATCATTCAGGCAAGTATGGTGCTGATTCCTAATGCCATTTTGCTCAGTCCTTTTGGCACTATTGCTGATTCACCATTCTCACAGGGATTCTACGGCATCTTATGCGTCACAGCCATTATTGTAAGTAACGTGTACGGCCTTTCGTCTGGACGGTTCTTTAGCCTGAACGACACTATCAAGGCACACGTCTCCCTCATGACAAAATGTCTGCCATGTTTCCTTTCGACAATCCTGACCGCTGTACTGATGGGAGCTGTGGCTTATTCTCATTTGATGGATGTGTTCTCTCTGACATTCGCGCTCTTCTCTTGGGTGTTGTATTTGCTACCATTCGTAGCACAGTTGATCCAGATTCTGAGATCATAGCCTTTATTGATTATCATGAATACCAAAATAGACTTTTTAACTAATTATCACACAACGATGAAAAAACTACATTTAATCTTATGCGGGATAGCAAGTCTTTGTATAGCACTTCCCGTAGCTGCTTCTTCAATCCAATTACCAAACAACTATGAAGTAACAAAAGCGAAGAAACGTATTATCAAGAAAGTTGCATCTATTGCAGTCGATTGTCCTCAGGGTACTGCTCCACGATTGCCTTGGCAGGTGTGGGTCACCTATAGTGACGGCACAGGTGAGTGGCGACAGACCAAATGGCTCAATTCTGCGCTCGACAAAGAGAAGGAGCAGGCTGCATATCCTGTTGGCAAGCAATACGTGGTTGACGGAGTTATTACAGGTGATAACTCATCAGAGAATGGTTATCCCATTACTGCATCTGTCACTGTTGTAGCCTCAACGTGGAAGGTTCCTTCAAACAAACCTATCGCTGAGCCGCTTCCACTCAACCAAGTGAAGATTACGGGCGATAACCGTCTTACATCGAATCGCGAACTTGATATCAAGCAACTCCTTTCCCTCGATGTCACTCAACAGCTTTATAACTATCGTGATACATACGGGCTTCCTACGGATGGCTACCGTCGTAGCAACGGTTGGGATTCGCCTGAGACAAAACTGAAAGGACACGGGTCGGGGCACTACATGTCGGCGATGGCTTTTGCTTACGCGAGCACTACAAATCCTTCCCAGAAAGCGCAACTCAAGGCAAATATCAAACGTATGGTGGACGAACTGCGTATGTGTCAGGAGCGTACATTTGTATGGAGCGATTCGCTAGGACGTTATTTCGAGGCTCGCGACTATGCTCCCGAAGAACAGTTGAAACAGATGAAAGGAACATGGGCAGCGTTCAACGAGTACAAGAAAGACTATAAACACTATGGATACGGCTATATTAATGCCATTCCTGCGGCTCATCCTGCTCTTATTGAGTGCTATCGCGCCTATAACAATGAGAATTGGGTGTGGGCACCTTATTATTCTATACATAAGCAACTTGCAGGTCTGATTGACATCGCAAACAATATTGATGATAAAGAAATAGCAGACAAGGCTTTCCTTATTGCGAAGGATATGGGCCTATGGGTTTGGAACCGTATGCACTATCGCACCTATGTGGAGACTGAGGGGGATAAGGCTAAATTGCAAGCACGTCCAGGCAACCGCTATGAGATGTGGAACATGTACATAGCCGGAGAAGTGGGTGGTATGCAAGAATCACTTTCACGACTGTCTGAGATGGCAACAGACCCTCAAGAGAAGGCTCGTTTGCTTGAAGCAGCCAACTGTTTCGATGCGCCTGCTTTCTATAAGCCACTCTCAAACAATATCGACGATATCCGTACTCGTCATGCTAATCAGCACATACCGATGATTACGGGTGCTTTGCGTTCGTATCGTATGAACGACAATCCATACTATTACAACATAGCTCTCAATTTCTGGAACATGGTTCAAGGACGCTATGCCTATGCGATGGGTGGAGTTGGAAATGGTGAGATGTTCCGTCAGCCTTATACCCAGATGCTCAGTATGAACACGCATGTAACACGAGGATGGGGTAGGGATGCCAAACCTGTACCCGATCCAGATATCAACGAGACATGTTGTGCTTACAACCTCGCAAAACTGACGAAGGATCTCAATTGCTTCGATCCCGACGATGCTCGCTATATGGATTATTATGAGCGTGTATTGTATAATCAAATCGTGGGCTCTGTAAATGCAGATCACTATGCTACATGCTATCAGTATGCCGTCGGAATGAATGCAACGAAACCTTTCGGAAACGAAACGCCTCAATCGACTTGTTGCGGAGGAACAGGTGTGGAGAATCATGTAAAGTATCAGGAAGCAGCATACTTCATCAATGACAATACCATTTGGGTAGGACTCTACATGCCTACAATTGCCAATTGGTCGCAGAAAGGTGTTGTAATCGAACAAGATTGTCTGTGGCCAGCCGAGAAGTCTACGATTAAGATAAAGAGCGGCAAGGCAAGGTTTGCCATGAAGTTACGTGTTCCATATTGGGCAACAGAGGGATTCAATGTGAAACTCAACGGAAAGTCGCTTGCGAAGAAGTATCAGCCTTGTTCTTATTTTGAAATACCTGAGCGCCAATGGAACGAAGGCGATGTGGTTGAGGTCGTTATGCCGTTCACTAAACACATCAATTGGGGACCTGACAAGATGGAACTCGCTGCTACGACTGATAACCCTCAGCAGACATTCACTCCTATGTGGATAGGTACAGTCATGTATGGTCCGCTCGTGATGACAACCGAAGAGGTGAAATCGTGGAACGAAGCCGACTTTACACTTAGTTCTGATTTAAGCGAGATTCAACTCAAGGGAGCACAGTCAGGAACGGGAAAGAATGCAAATCTTTATACCTTGACGCTGAATGGTAAGCTGTTTGTGCCCGACTACTACGAAACTCATCGCTCAACCCATTATCTTCGTCTCAATGTGAGTGCGGATAATGGTGGAAAGACAAAGGCAGGTAAGCTTGATCGTTCTACACTCGAAGCTGCCATCAAGATAGCAACTAATCGTAAGACAGAGCAGGAGAAGTGGAATGCTTTGACAGTAAAGGTTCCTGCACATGCGCCTTGGGCACCTTATGGTTATGCTCGATTAATGGAACAGTTGCGTAATGCAGAAGCTGTTAATGCGAAAGATGCAAAGTCGCTTTCTCAAACAGAAATCAATGCTGCAGCTACTTCGCTCAATATGGTTATCAACACGATGCGTCCAGGCAACCTTGCTGAACCAGAAGACCTGAATACTTTACAGAACCTGCTGACCGAAATCAAGGAAATCCGTAATAAGACAACCGAACTTCGTGAGGCTATCGACTATGCTGATATGGTTGTTGGTTATGTAAATGGAGGAAGCGGAACGAAAGATATGATTGAAAAAGCATTGTCTCAACTTCAAGAAGCTCGTAAGACCTTGAAGTAACAACCGCTTAGCACTTTTGCGATAATTTAGGGATTTTAAGAAGTTTTAAGGAATCGAGGGGGTGGAGTCGACACCCCCTCGATTTTGACCTTAAAATGCAAAATCGGGGCTTTTTCGCACGAATTTCGGCATCTTGACATTTTTTAACTCCTAAAATTTTGTTCTAGTCGTAATTATTCCTTACCTTTGTAAGGTAATCAAAGCATTACACAGATTGTAAATCGTAAAATTGCTAAATAGAAAATTAAAATGGTGGATCAGCAAGACAGAATTATTAAAGTTGACATCAACGAAACGATGAAGTCTTCGTATATCGACTATTCTATGTCGGTTATTGTGGCTCGTGCGTTGCCTGATGTCAGAGATGGTTTCAAACCTGTTCATCGTCGTATTCTTTTCGATATGATGGAACAGGGTATTACTTCGGATAAAGCAACAAAGAAGAGTGCACGTATTGTGGGTGATGTGCTTGGTAAGTATCACCCTCATGGTGACTCATCAGTATATGGCGCATTGGTTCGTCTGGCTCAGCCTTGGGCAATGCGTTATACTCTTGTGGACGGACAAGGTAACTTTGGCTCAGTCGATGGTGATGGTGCCGCAGCAATGCGTTATACTGAGGCTCGATTGACGAAACTGGGCGAGGTGATGATGGACGACCTCTATAAAGATACAGTTGACTTCCAGAATACTTACGATGATTCGAACACAGAGCCAACCGTTCTCTCAACGAAGATTCCAAACCTGCTCGTAAATGGTGCGACAGGTATTGCTGTCGGTATGGCAACCAACATTCCAACCCACAACTTGGGCGAGGTGATTGATGGCTGTGTGGCTTATATCGATAATCCTGACATCGATACTGAAGGATTGATGCAGCACATCAAAGGTCCTGACTTCCCTACAGGAGGTGTCATCTGTGGAATTGACGGTATTAAGGAAGCTTACGAGACAGGTCGTGGACGTATTGTGATACGTTCGAAGACTGATTTCGAGACCGATGGTCAGCACGAGAAGATTATCGTGAACGAAATACCTTATAATGTCAATAAGTCAGAACTCATCAAGCGTATTGCCGACCTTGTCAACGAGAAGAAGATAGAGGGAATCAGCAACGTGAACGACGAATCCGACCGTGAGGGTATGCGTATCGTGATTGACTTGAAACGTGATGCCAATTCAAATGTTGTGTTGAACAAGTTGTACAAGATGACAGAATTGCAGAGCAGTTTCAGTGTGAACTGTATTGCCATCGTACGCAAACGTCCGAAGACGCTGACGCTGAAAGACTGCATCAAGGAATTCGTGGATCATCGTCATGAGGTCACCATCCGCCGTACGAAGTTCGACAAGAAGAAGGCCGAGGAGCGTGCTCATCTGTTACAGGCACTCATCATTGCCAGCGATAATATCGACGAAGTGGTACAGATCATCAAGTCATCGAAGACTCCTCAGGAAGCACAAACTCGCTTGATGGAGCGTTTCGGATTTGATGAAGCACAGGCAAAATATGTAGTTGACATGCGTTTGAGTCAGTTGACAGGTCTCCAGCAGGAGAAGCTGCATGCTGAGTACGAAGACTTGCTGAAACTCATCGAATACCTGCAGCAGATTCTTGACGATCCAGAACTCTGTAAGAAGGTAATGAAGGATGAGCTGATTGAAGTAAAGGAGAAATACGGTGACGAGCGTAAGACCATTATCGATCCTCGTGGAAGCCAGAACTTCAACCCAGAGGACTTCTATGCTGACGATGCTTGCGTAGTCACTATCTCGCATCTTGGATACATCAAGCGTACACCGCTCACAGAGTTCCGTACACAGGCACGAGGCGGCGTAGGCAGCAAGGGAGGAAGCGCACGTGATACCGACTTCATTGAGCACATCTACCCGGCAACAGGACATAACACCATGATGTTCTTCACGCAGAAGGGACGTTGCTACTGGATGAAAGTCTACGACATTCCAGAGGGTGGAAAGACATTCAAGGGACGTGCTGTTCAGAACATGCTCAACATCGATTCAGATGATAAGGCTACAGCGTTCATCTGCATCAAGAATATCAATGATCAGGAATTTGTGGACAACCACAACCTGATGTTCTGTACGAAGCTGGGTACGGTGAAGAAGACGGCATTTGCTAACTATGCGCGTCCACGTTCAACAGGTATCATCGCTATCAACCTCAACGAAGGCGACATCGTGAAGGACGTTCTCCTTACCAGCGGAACAGACGAAATCATGATTGCAAGTCGTGACGGACGTGCTATTCGATTCGTAGAAAATACCGTACGTGTTATGGGACGTGGTGCTACAGGTGTACGTGCTCTGAAACTCAATGGAGCAGACGACGAAATCGTAGGAATGATTTCTCTGCACAAGCCAGAAGGAGTGAGCGAAGAAGAGATGATAAATGACCCAACGATGCCTACTGTACTTGTTGTCAGCGAGAACGGATACGGCAAACGTAGCTCAATCTTCGACTATCGTATCACTAACCGAAACGGAAAGGGAATCAAGACACTCAACATCACAGAAAAAACTGGCAAGCTTATTGCTATTAAGAGTGTAACAGACGATGACGACCTGATGATTATCAACAAGAGCGGAATCGCTATTCGTCTGGCATTGAAGACCGTACGCATTCAGGGACGTAACACTCAGGGTGTGACACTCATCAATCTGAAGAAGCGCAACGATGCTATCTCAAGTGTATGCAAGGTCGAACATGAAGAAGTTGAAGACGATGAGAATGTGCCCGATGCTGACGGACAGACAAACATGACTTACAAGGATAATCCGGAAACGGAGGAAACCAATAACGAGACTAATCAAGAATAAGTTAAACCAATTAAATTGAATAGGTATGAAAAAAGTATTATTCATCTGCGCATTGTTGACAGCTAGTTCAACTCTGTTTGCACAAAAGTATGCGGTGACTGATGCTAATAACACGCTCACTGAGGCCTGTCGTGACTCACGTAATATCGATTACAAACTTGTCAATAAAGCGTGGGCAGATATTCAGGAGTGTATGGTTAACGAAAAGAGCAAGGACTATCACGACACTTGGAGAGTAGCTGCTAAAATCAGGAATATCCTTACTTACAAAATCTACCAGGACGGTCAGGCGAACGGTCTTGATACTCTTAAGTACTTTAACGGATTGGGCGACATCCTTCAGTACTACTCTACGTATGAGAAGTGTATGACTACTCCAAACGAAAAAGGCAAACTACCTGTAAGAGAGAGTGATTATAAGGATTTGCACAAAGATGCACAGACAGAAGCTTTCTCGCTTCGTGGAAATGTGCTCTCTGGAGCTTGTGCAATCGTACATTCACATCCTAAGGATGCCATTAAGTTACTCGACATCTATCTTGGTACATTCGACGATCCTTTGTATAAGGAACTCAATCTCAACGAGCGCGACACACTGAAAGAGAGTGCATATCTCTATTATGGTATGGCTCTCAAGACTCAGGCAACCACTTGGGAAGACACTCTGAAATACCTTTCATGGTATGAGAAAGTGCTGAAATCACCTGCTTATGGAACTTACACTTGCGTCGAGCTGATGAACACATACAAGGATCATGGCGACATGCAGAACTGGGAGAAATATTGCCGTTATGCAGCTGAGAACTTCCACGATGTACAGTTCCCTAAGTTGCTTGTACAGGAAAAAGTTCGTGAGAACAAAGACGATGAAGCGATGAAGTTGTGTGAAGAGATGGCAAAACTCTATCCTGACGAAATCTATTTCGTAGAGACAAGAGCCTTGATGACATTCAATGACAAGAAGTACACTGAAGCTATCGATTTGTTTAAGCGACTCATTGAAATCGACCCAACTTATGCACGTGCTTGGACATCACTCGGCACTTGCTACTATCAGATTGCAATGGAAAACAAGAACAACATCCCTGAGTGTAAGAAATGGCTCAACGAAGCAATTCCATGCTATAAGAAATCTGAGGAAAACGAACCCGATCAACCTGTGCTGTGGGGCAACTACCTCTATCGTTGCTATCATGCATTGCAGGATAGTGCTAACGAGAAAAAGTATGCAAAATACAAGGATGCTGACTAACTGTCGATACATCTTAGGTTAGCTTTAGCGTTACCCAGAAGGGGTGACACAATATACAGGCGAGGGTGAAAGCCCTCGTCTGTTGTTTTGGTATAGCTCTCGGTTCTTAGCTCATACGCCCAAACGGGAAGAAATAGGACTTAGCTCATACGCCCCAACGGGGCGGGATAATACAGGATAGGGCGAGAGCCCTATTTCATGTAAAAACCTATCCACACAAAGCGCTGTGGGGAGAAATAATACCATGCCATTATTGCCCGATAGTGGTGGGTTATTGACGGATAAGGGAAGGTTATCAACAGCTATTTCATACGCAATATGACGGCTGAAAATCGAGATAGTAGGAAAGTAGGAAAGTAGGAAAGTGGACATTAGTCATTTTGGAGGTGCGATTTTCAGTCGAGAAAGGCAGAAGAGAGACATTATAAGTAGCGGTTTTTTTAATAATAATATAATTATTATTAATAATTATAATATATACCATATTTTTTATCTATATTATTATCTATATTATTATCTATATTATCAATAATTAACATTATTATCTTATCTTATATTATATTATTCATTACTTCTTATTATTCATTTCTCATCATAAAAACCCTCATGTCCACTTTCCTACTTTCCTACTTTCTTACTTTCTTAATATTTCTCAATAAAACGTTTGGCGGTTTCAAATAAATGCTGTATCTCTGCCATCGGTTCGGAAGAAATCTGGGTACATGAGGCTTTTACTTATTCAAAGGACATCCTTGAAGTTTGGGCTGAATGGATTTCCCTCTAAAAATGATTGCCAAAGAAATAGCAACCGAAATCAGGAAAAGCTAGTACTCAAAAATAAAAGGAGGTCCGCTTCACACGAAGCAGGCCTCCCGCCAATTAGGTAATTATTCAATTTTAGGCTAGTATACTATTCATTCCTTTTAGGAATTAATAAGAGACTTAGAATCGTCCGCCACCTGGCATTCCTGCTGGACGTCCACCACCTGCTGGCATTCCTGCACCACCTGCTGGCATTGCTGGAGCTCCAGCCATAGGCATGTTAGCTTGACGAGCTGCACGCTGCTGACGCAATTCACGACGTCCTGATGCACTTCCGAAGAAGTTGAAGCGGTAGATGAAGTGTGCCATTACGTAGCTGTTGATTGTCTGCGTCCAAGTATCTGTACGACCGTTTGCGCTGATGTTGCGGTTGAAGTTCTTGCGGTTGTTCAAGATATCGTATGCCTGGAGGCTGATGGTTGCTGCACGTCCCTTGAGGAAGCGGTAGCTTACCTGTGCATTCCATACCAACTCGTTAGAGTTTGCTTCCTTTGAAGCGTAACCACGACGGCTGCTCATGCTGATGTTGGTTGAATAACCCCATCCGTTGTTGAAGTTACCGTTAGATTCTACTCCATAGCTGAAGTTGAATGTGTTAGGACTGTTCACTTCCATGTATTTGTTCTTCTGATGAGTGTAGCTGAAGTTTCCGTTAACGCGGATGTCCCAATAGTCTTGACGGTAGTTGATGCTGATATTCTCGCCCAGTGTGAGGTTGTTGGTTTGGTTCTTCAAGTCGTCATATTGGAAGATAGGTCTGTTCTGCTCGTTGTAACCGATGATGATTGCGTTTCCGTTTGCATCCTTAGCTTGACGAGAGAGGTAGCTTACGTTGTTGTTGTAGCTTGCACGTGTGCTGGTGTTCAACATGAGTCGCTCGTTAGAGAAGAGTGGGGTGTTGAATCCGAAGTTCACACTTGTGTTCCAGTTACCGCTGATGTTCATAGGCATTGTGACTGAGTTACCTGTCTGTGCATCATACTGTGTACGGCTACTTACGTTGTTAGATGTCATGCTGAACGATGCGTTTACGTTGTAGCTCTGCATGGTTGCGGTTACGTAGTTGTTCCAACCGAGTGAGAAGTTGTGGTTGAATGAGTTCTTCAACTCTGGGTTACCCATGCGGATGTTCATTGGGTTACTGTCATCCACGATGTTGATCATATCCGTGATACTTGGCTGATTCATGTTCATACGGTATGAGAAGTTCAGCTGGTTCTGACGGTTGAATCTGTAACGGAACTGGAGTGAAGGAGAGATGCGGAAGAAATGACGAGTTGTATCGATAGGTACACCCATGTAGTTCTGCTCCAAGTGCTGGCTCTGTGGAACCATCTGTACACCGATTGATGAGGTGATGAAGTTAGAGTTCCAACGAACCTGAAGGTTGATGTTGTGGTTGGTATCCACATTCTTGTTGTGGTTGGTCAAGTCGTCGCTCAGGTAAAGCTCTTGGTCGCCATTCAGATACCAGTCAGGAAGCATACCGAGATTCTCCAACAATGAGTCACCGAGAGTTGCCCACTGAGTTGACTGCTGAATCTTAGATATCTCTGTCTTTTGAGTTCTTGGGTTGTAGTTGGATACTGTGATGAAATCTCCATTTGCATCCTTCACATAGCGGTTGATCAGGTCGTATGTGTCGCTCATGTTCTTGCGATAGTTGTAGCTGAAGCTATAGCTTGTCTGCAGGATGAGGTTGGTTGCGATAGGTTCGCTATATGTGAATCCTGCGCTGAAACTTCTGTTCGTAGTTGGTGACAGACGGTAGCGGAATTGTGGACGTACACTGTCTTGTCCAGTCACCGTACTCTTAACCTGATAGTATGTAGCATTCGATACGTTGAAGTTGCTTCCGTCGCTTGTGTTCCAGTTGAAGCTTCCGTTGAACGAGAGGTTACGGTTACGAGTCTTGAAACGACGGCTTACGGTCATGTTTGCACTGATCTGCTTGTTGTCGCTGAATGACAGTGAGTTCGACCTGTTGCGGTTCGTACGAATTGAATTAGGAATCAGGTTATCCTGTTCGAATTCGTTTTCAATACCTGGGATTGAATATGGATCGGCATTGAATTGGTTGTTGAGACCTTCACTGGTTGAGAATGAGTTACCGAATCCAAATACAGGACGGATAAGCATTGTGGTGAGTGAGTCGAGCTGCAACTCGATACGGAACTCAGCATTTGCATTATCGCTGTGGTTACGGCTATCGCTCAGACGGTTTGAGTAAGTGGTAATCTTGTTACCTGTTACGTTATCCATACGATAGTTCTCAGAAGATGACTTGCTGGTGTTCTCGCTCTTGCTGGCGTTGTAACGAACGTTACCACCAATCTCATACTTACGTTCCTTAGAAGCTACGGCGTTGATACCGACCTGGCCGCTACGACGCTTACCGCCGCCGCCACCGCCGCCTCCACGGCCCATTCCCATACCACCACCTCCGTTGGAGTTGATGTTACCGATGATAGATGCCTGGAAGTTATCGTCGATGAAGCGGTTCAAGTTGATACGGTTAGCATACTGGTCTTCTGTACCATAACCAAGGTCGAAGTTTCCGAACCAACCTTTGTTCATACCCTTCTTCACGGTGAGGTCGATCACAGTCTCTTCGTTACCGTCTTGAATACCAGTCAGACGTTCCTGATCGGATGCACGGTCGTATGTCTTGATTTTGTCTACGATTTCTGTTGGGATGTTCTTCATGGCCATATCCTTATCGTTCGAGAAGAATTCCTTACCGTTTACGAGGATACGGCTGATGGTCTTACCATTAATCTTGATAGTACCATCGCTGCTTACTTCTGCACCAGGGAGTTTCTTCACGAGGTCCTCGAGCACAGAGCCTTCTGGTACCTTGAATGCATCGGCGTTGAAGATCAGGGTATCTTCCTTTACTTCCATCTGAGGAAGTGCTGCTTCTACGACCGCTCCTTCAATCAGGATGGTGTTCGGAATCAGCAGGGTAGTACCCACGTTGTGAATCGTCTCTGCATTTCTTACAGTGATTTTACGAGTAAAGTTGTGGTAACCCAGGTATGAAATCTTTACGATATACGTACCTTCTTCCACATTTTTGATGGTGTAACCACCGAGGGTGTTAGTAACTCCTCCGGCGATCATCTTGGTTGTGTCTTCCGACATAATCTGGATTGTCGCACGAACCAATGCTTCTCCATCTTCAGAATCCTTTACGAAACCTGTTACGTTTGCTTTTGTTTTCTTGGTTGTTTTCGTTGCGGTTTGAGCTGTTGCTGTCAAACCTGCGAACACTACTAATAAAGCGAGTGCAATTAATTTTTTCATTGTTTTTAAATTTATTACGCTATTATGACGTGGTAAAATTAAAAAGGTTTAATGAATTGACAGAAAACTTAAATCGCCCTATGAAATCTTCTTTTATATAATAAATAAGGTGAAAGAAATTCCGTTTTTTTGTTCCTTCATTCTCATTTTGCATTTTGTTTGTATGCATATCTTGTTTTTGTCAAAAAATATTTGCTGAATTCGTGGAAAAATTGTCGAGAGTAAACGGCTAATTGGCAAATTATTTATAACTTTGCAACCAAAATTAACAACTTTTATGAGCAAGCTGAGATTTGACGTTGTACAAGATGCCTTCAAGAAGAAGGCTTTGAGGGTAAATGCTCCTAAAGAGCGTCCTTCGAAATATTTCGGAGAATTGGTGTTCAACCGCGAAAAGATGCGTCATTATCTGGATGTCTCTACCTATAATGATTTGGTAGATTGCATCGATAACGGACAACCGCTTGATAGGGCAATTGCCGATAAGGTAGCCGAAGGGATGAAGACTTGGGCGATGGAGTGTGGGGTAACGCATGTCACCCACTGGTTCCAACCCCTCACAGAGGGAACAGCCGAAAAGCATGATGCCTTTATGGAATACGATAAGAAAGGCGGCATGATTGAACAGTTCGACGGTAAGTCACTTAGTCAGCAGGAACCTGATGCCAGTTCGTTTCCAAACGGAGGCATACGTGCCACCTTCGAAGCACGGGGTTATACGGCTTGGGATCCAACATCGCCTGTGTTCATTCAGGACGACACACTCTGCATACCTACCGTGTTTATTTCCTACACGGGTGAGGCACTCGACTACAAGACTCCGCTGAAGAAGTCAATCAAGGCAGTCAACGATGCAGCTGTGGCTGTATGTAAGCTTTTCGACCCGAAGGTGCGTAAGGTCTTCTCGTATCTCGGATGGGAACAAGAGTATTTCTTGGTTGACGAGGATCTCTATGCTGCCCGTCCCGACCTCATGCTTACAGGTCGTACCCTCATGGGACACGAATCATCAAAGAATCAGCAGCTGGACGACCACTACTTCGGAGCCATCCCTTCGCGTGTGATGGAGTTCATGAAGGAAGTTGAGATAGAGGGCTACCGTCATGGTATTCCTTTGAAAACCCGTCACAACGAGGTGGCACCCAATCAGTTTGAGTTGGCTCCTATCTATGGAGAGACCAACCTGTCGAACGACCAGAACCAGATGATTATGAATCTGATGAATAACATCGCCCGCAAGCACGGCTTTGTACTTCTGCTCCACGAGAAACCCTTTGCAGGCATCAACGGAAGCGGTAAGCACAACAACTGGTCGCTCGGTACCGATACCGGAACCCTGCTGCTTGCTCCAGGTAAGGATGCGATGGGCAACCTCCAGTTCGTCACCTTCTTCGTCAATGTGCTTGTAGCCGTTCAGAAGCATAACGCCCTGCTCAAGGCATCTATCGCTACCGCAACCAACGCTCACCGCTTGGGAGCCAACGAAGCCCCTCCTGCCATCATATCCTCTTTCTTGGGACACACCATGACGAACGTGCTGCGTAAGCTGCTCGAAGTACCGTCCGACACACCGATCGAGATAGCAGGCAAGAAAGGAGCATCAGTAGGATTGGTCGAGATACCCGAGATATTCATTGACAACACTGACCGCAACCGCACCTCTCCGTTTGCCTTCACCGGCAACCGCTTTGAATTCCGAGCCGTAGGTTCGAGTGCCAACTGTGCAGGAGCCATGACTACGCTCAACGCAGCAGTAGCCGATCAGCTCGTCGCCTTCAAGACGCTCGTCGATCAAGAGATGTCAGCAGGCAAACCCATGAACATCGCAGTGATGGACACACTGAAACCCATGATAGCCAGTATCATCGACACCGTTTGCTTCGACGGAAACGGTTATACCGATGAGTGGAAGGCTGAAGCCCAGCGTCGAGGATTGGATACTGAGACTTGTGTGCCACGCATGTTCAAGGAGTTTACCAAACCCGAAACGATTGAAATGTTCGCCCGTACGGGTGTCTATACAAAAGCAGAACTCGAAGCTCGCAACGAAGTGAAGTGGGAGACTTACACGAAGAAAGTGCAGATTGAGGCACGCGTCATGGGACGTATGGCCATCAACCACATCATCCCTGCAGCCCTTGCCTACAAGAGTCGTCTGCTTGGAATCATCACCCAGTTGAAAGCCGTCTATCCCGATGACTTTACGACGATGGCTGCTACCGAATTGGATTTGCTACAGAAGATAACGACGTTGATAGAGGACATCCGCACCAAGTGTGCAGCGATGGTCGAAGCGCGCAAGGCAGCCAACAAGATCGAGGATGAGTACGCGAAAGCCCTTGCTTACTACGACATAGCCGAGTCGCTCTTCGCCATCCGTCGCCCCATCGATAAGCTTGAAGAAGTGGTTGATAACGACCTCTGGCCGCTTCCCAAGTATCGTGAACTGCTGTTCATCAACTAAGGATTGAGTTTAATTATCATTGTACGAACCACCCTAATTTAAGAGATTGAATATGAAACAAAATTTACTATGGATGTGTGCTGCCCTCCTGATGCTATGCGGCATTAGCCTTTCTGCATATGCAGATGAAATACTACCAGTACGCGACCTCACCATTACCGTTCCACAGTTGGATTCGCGAGTGGTGTTTGGCGCAAAAGCCCGTCATCAAGCAGCTCCCGAAGCACCAATTCTGAAGAGTGAACGTCAAGAAATGGCTGGCGTAACAAGTATGACAGGAATGGATACGAAGCCATTCACGTTTACCTGGATGCGAACCAATCCCGATGTCAAACCCTATAAGTTCATGAACGACCTCACCTTTGCCGGAGTACCCCTCTTTGTGGCTGGTATCATTGCGAAGGGCGAGAAGAAGTCGTTCCGTCAGAACACCAAGGACAACCGTCACACCCTGCTCACCGACTTCAAGACAGGTATCGACGACTATACCCAGTTCTTCGGACCTGCTATGACCGTCGGATTGAAACTGGCAGGAGTCGAAGGACGTTCCGATTGGGGGCGCTTCCTTGCAAGCACAGCGATGTCTTACGGATTGATGGCAGGTTTCGTCAACAGCATCAAATACACCGCCAAGGAGATGCGTCCCGATGGAAGTACAGCCAACTCATGGCCTTCTGGTCATACAGCAACCGCTTTCGTAGGAGCAACCATCCTGCATAAAGAATATGGATTGACCCGTTCACCCTGGTACTCAGTAGCTGGCTACGGAGTAGCTACAGCTACAGGAGTAATGCGTGTGCTCAACAACCGTCACTGGGTATCCGATGTGCTCTCTGGAGCCGGTATCGGTATCATGTCGGGCGAATTGGCCTATGCTTTCAGCGACCTCATCTTCAAGCATCGAGGACTCTTGAGAGGCGACATCAGTAGCGATAAGAGCATCATCTACAACCCCTCGTTCTTCTCCGTATCCATGGGTCTCGGTTTCGGTTCCAAGAACTTAGACTTTGACATGTCGAAGTTCGAACTCACCGACTTTGATGGTGATAATGTGCTCAACATCAGGTTCGGAACATCCACAGCCGTAGGAGTCGAAGGAGCCTACTTCTTCAACAAATACCTCGGATTGGGAGGACGTCTGCGTGTCAATAGTTCGCCAATCAAGGGTTGGGACGGTATCGAATCCTATGCATGGAACGACCTGATTGAAGGACTCTATGGCGATGATTACGATACAGATGCCGACTTCCGCACATTCATCGACGGAGATAACAATGGAGGACCATTGATCCAAGATGCCAGTTTCACCATCAAGAGCGACCACCTCACTGAGTTTGCTGCCGATCTTGGAGTATATTTCAATCTGCCACTCTCACGTCGTTTCGCCCTTGGTTCCAAGCTACTATTTGGACGCAGCATCATGCAAGAGGTTGACTTGAATGCAACTGCAACAGGAGGAAAACGACTCTTTGACATCACAACAGTCATCGATGATGATGACGAGAAAATTTACACGAACTCAATTCCAGTACCAGGAACATACACAAGCGAATGGGATTACTTCACACTTGGAGGAAACAACACCTTTAAGGTAGGTACAGGTATCTCGCTGACCTACGCATACAAGGAAAACTATGCATGGCGTTTGTTCCT
>CACZXN010000021.1 GCA_902785075.1 uncultured Bacteroidales bacterium
CAACGTCTGTACATCGGTTTCTGCGATGGTCTTATGTCCGAGGGTGTAGGTAGGCTCTTGGTTGAGCAGTACGCTGAGTACGTCGCATGTGTTGTCGGGCCATTCTGCACAATAGACCAGCGGTCCGCGCTCGATGGCAGCACGACCTTTGTCGGCAGCTACCTGACCATTTGCGCGTACGAGGCGTGCATCCATATCGAAATGTACATCGACTTTGTCGCCTGCTTTCCACTTGCGGTCGATGACGAAATATCCATCGACTAATTCACTCTCGACTGGCTGACCGTTGAGCTTCACG
The DNA here is from genome assembly GCA_902785075.1 of uncultured Bacteroidales bacterium. Lineage (GTDB taxonomy): Bacteria > Bacteroidota > Bacteroidia > Bacteroidales > Bacteroidaceae > Colivivens. The sequence continues at coordinate 299 of CACZXN010000021.1, forward strand.
CTGTACTTCAGGTTCTTTCCGTCGGCATAGTGATAGAGGTCGCTTGGAACGACTTGTCCGCGTACCCACCCTGGGATACGGATCTTGAGTGCAAACTGGCTGCTTGCCTTCTTCATGGTCATCGTGATGTCGCCATCCCAAGGGTAGTTGGTGGTCTGCTGCATGGTGACAGGCTTGCCTCCTACCTTCACGGTTGTTTCATTGCCGGCAAAGAGGTTTACGTAGAACGCATTGTCTTTCACGGCATAGATGTATTGTGGGAATGAAGGGATGAAACGTGCTGCGTTTGACGGACAGCATGCGCATCCGAACCAAGCCTGACGTTGGTGCTGGCCCATTGACTGCAATGGGTTTGGATAGAAGAACTTACCTCCGTCGATTGAGATACCGCTGAGTACACCATTATATAATGTACGCTCGAGGGCGTCGTAGTATTTGCTTTCTCCATGAAGGAGGAACAGACGGTAGTTGAGATAAACCTGAGCGATTGCTGCACATGTCTCGCAGTAGGCGCTCATGTTTGGCAGTTCGTAGTTGTCACCGAATGCCTCGCCTGATGAGGTTGCTCCGACACCTCCTGTGAGGTAGTACTTCTTGCCTACGATATTCTCCCAGATGCGGTCGATTGCCTCGATGTAGCCTTTATCGCCTGTGAGGGCTGCTACGTCGGCCATACCTGCATACATGTATCCTGCACGGACAGCATGTCCAACAGCCTCGTCCTGCTCGAGTACTGGTTTGTGGCTCTGAGCATATTCATCGAGCTTATGGAGATAGCCGTCTGCATCGCGCAATCCTCCACGTCCGCGTGTCCAAGACGGATCGCGCTGACCACGTTGGTCGAGGAAATATTTAGCCTGCTCGAGGTATTTCTTGTCGCCTGTAGCGGTGTACAACTTTGCTAAGCCCATCTCTGCAATCTGGTGTCCAGGAACAACCTTTGCCTGACCTGGGCGGTTACCTACTTCCTTGCATACACAATCGGCATATTTCATGGCGATATTGAGCAGGGTCTTCTTGCCTGTCGCATTGTAGTGAGCTACAGCTGCCTCGCAGAGGTGACCAAGGTTGTAGAACTCGTGTGAGAGGTCTTCGACCAATTCCCAGCGCTTTGTTCCTGCCCAGTTGTGAGGCTGTGCAGGATTCTGTGTGCGAGCCGTATAGAGGTATCCGTCAGGCTCCTGAGCAGAAGCGATGATGGCAATCACCTTATCGCAATATTTGTCGATTGGTTCACCATTGATTTTTGCGTTTGGGTGTGTCTGCATAAGGTATGCAGCACCTTCGAGGGTCTTGTATGGGTCGGTATCGTCGAACGAATAGCCCATTGTTACCTTGAATGTCTTGCTTGGATCTTTGATGTGTTGAGCAGCCTGTTCGAAGTTCTCGTAGCGATGCTCTGATTCGCACTTGCTAAATGCCAAAGGAATGGTTACATCGCGGCTGGCTTGGAGTCGCTGACCCCAGAATGTGTTTGGAGTTACTTTTACAGCAGTGAAAGGAACGGGTGAGATAGGGTAGCCAGACTTGTCGCTTTGGGCATTCATGCTTCCTGTTGCCAGTACTGCTACTAAAGAGATTGTGATGAACTGTTTCATACGTTACATTTATTATTGGATTAGTATTTTGATTGCTGATAGAATCACGGTGCAAATTTACGACGATTTGTCGATACTGCATTGTGGTTTTTGCATCATTCTTTATGGGTTATCGGTTCATTGGCATCAAAATCAATGTGCTTCGAGCCAATTGACTCCCCATCCGGAATCGGCTTCGAGCGGTACACTCATCTTGAACGCATGTTCCATTTCCTCAACCACAAGCTGCTGGATCAGGTCTTTTTCCTCGGGAACCACGTTGAAGTTGAGTTCGTCGTGAACCTGAAGAATCATCTTTGAGCGTAATTGCTCTTTCCATAGTCGTTGTTGGATTCTTACCATCGCTACTTTGATGATGTCTGCTGCTGTTCCTTGGATGGGAGCATTGATAGCATTACGTTCCGCATAGCCGCGTACAACTGCATTGTGGCTGTTGATATCGGGCAGATGACAACGTCGTCCGAACAATGTCTCGGTATAACCTTTATCGCGCGCCATATTTACAGATTTCTCCATATATTCCTTGACTTTGGGATAGGTGGCGAAATATTCATCAATCAGGTCTTTGGCTTCTCCTCGACTTACCTGCATGCGTTCTGCCAATCCGAAGGTAGTGATGCCGTAGATGATTCCGAAGTTTGCCGTTTTGGCTTTGCGACGTTCGTCAGAGGTGATCTCTTCGATAGGTTTCTTGAATATCTTAGCCGCAGTTGCAGCATGGATGTCATATCCAGTGTTGAAAGCCTCAATCATATTGTGGTCGCCACTTAGGTGGGCCATAATGCGCAGTTCTATCTGACTGTAGTCGGCCGAGAAGAACAGGCATCCTTCATCGGGGATGAATGCCTTTCGGACTTCTTTTCCGTTCTCGTCGCGAATAGGGATGTTCTGCAGATTTGGATTGCTCGAACTGAGTCGTCCTGTTGCTGTCACAGCTTGATTGTACGAGGTGTGGATATGTCCGGTCTTGGGGTTGATGAGTTGCGGCAATGAGTCGATGTAGGTGGACAGCAGTTTCTTGTAGCCACGATAGTCGAGAATCTTCTCCACGATGATGTGCTTGCCTTTCAGACTTTGCAGCACCTCTTCGGAGGTTACATATTGCCCTGTTTTGGTCTTCTTGGCTTTCTCTACGATTCTCATCTTGTCGAACAGAATCTCTCCAACCTGCTTGGGTGAGGAGATGTTGAAACTACAACCAGCCAACTCGTACACCTCTTGTTCGATTTCGTTCATCTTGTCGGAGAATGCCTTAGAAGTTTCAGCTAAGGAGTTCACATCAATCCTTACTCCATTGCGTTCCATCTGTGCTAACACAGGAACGAGAGGCATCTCGATGCTCTCAAACAGATTGAACAGGCCTTCTGCCTTCAGCTCGGCTTCGAGTTTCGACTTCAGTTTCAAAGTGATGTCAGCATCCTCTGCAGCATAATCGCAAACCTTTTCGGGTGCTATGTCGCGCATCGATAACTGACTCTTGCCTTTCGGACCAATCAGTTCGTCAATGTGTATGGTCTCATAATTGAGATACACTTCGGCCATGTAGTCCATATTATGACGCATCTCGGGCTTGAGGATGTAATGCGCAATCATCGTGTCGAACATCTTACCTTTCACTTCGACACCATAGTTGGCAAGAACCATGATGTCGTACTTCAGATTCTGTCCGACTTTCAGTGTTGACTCGTTCTCGTATAGGGGTTTGAGTTTGTTCACAATGCGCTGAGCTTCGACTTGGTCGGCTGGTACAGGGATGTAATAAGCTTCACCCTCTTGAATAGCAAAACTCATACCTACCAATTCAGCCAACATGGCTTCGGTATTGGTGGTCTCCGTATCAATACAAAGTGTCTCAGACGACTTGATTTTCTCGATGAAATCGTCAATTTTCTCATCAGAGTCAATCAGCAGATATTGATGAGGAGTGTCTTTATAAGTGCTGAAAGTCGGAGTATCGAAGAGGCTTGCGGAATTGTTGGTCGCCTCCGGTTCTGCTCCCTTCTGCTCATTCGCATTCTTGGCATCTTGCGGCTCATAGGTTGCAAAGAGGTCGAGCTGTCCGCTCGAAGGAAGTGGTGCGAACTTGGGTTCAGCAGGCTTGCTTTCTGGTTTCCCGCCTGTGATTCGTTGAAGCATCGTGCGGAATTCCAGTTCCTCAAACAGCGGTTTCAGCAACTCTATATCAATTGGTTTTCTGCTGAGAAGATTCAGATCCAGCTCGATAGGTACATCTGTCTTGATGGTGACAAGCAGTTTTGAGAACCTGATGCCTTCGATGTTGTCTTCAACTTTTTGGCGCAAGGCACCCTTGATTTCGCTCGAGCGGCTAATGAGTTGGTCGATGCCTCCAAAGTCGTTGATGAGTTTCACGGCAGTCTTTTCGCCCACTCCAGGACATCCTGGTACATTGTCGGATGCATCACCCATCAGTCCCAAGAGGTCAATCACCTGGAGTGGTGACTGGATGCCATATTTCTCGCAAACCTCAGAGGGGCCCATCAACTCGAATTCGTTGCTTCCGTGTCGAGGACGCAACATCTTCACATTGTCCTTCACCAACTGGCCGTAATCCTTGTCGGGTGTCATCATGTAAGTCATGATGTCCCCGTTCTGGGATGCTTTTGTAGCTAAAGTACCTATGACATCATCTGCTTCGAAACCAGGGACTTCGAGCACAGGAATTCGGTAGGCTTCCAATATCTTTTTAATATAAGGTACCGCAATGCGAATGTCCTCAGGAGTCTCTTCGCGTTGAGCTTTGTAGGCAGGGTAGATTTCATGACGGAACGTACCACCCTTCGGGTCGAAAGCCACACCGATGAAATCAGGATTTTCCTTCTTCAGTACATCCTCCAATGTGTTTACAAACCCGAAAATGGCAGACGTGTTCATACGCTTGCTATTGATTCGTGGACTTCGAATCAAAGCATAATAAGCCCTAAAGATCAATGCGTATGCATCGAGCAGAATCAGTTTCTTCATGGTTGCTTACCGATATAAGCCAAGATACCACCATCGACATACAGCACATGACCGTTCACAGCATCTGAAGCGTGGCTTGCGAGGAATACTGCTGGTCCGCCAAGTTCTTCTGGATTGAGCCAACGTCCTGCAGGAGTCTTGGCACAGATGAAGCTGTCGAATGGGTGACGGCTACCGTCAGGCTGACGTTCGCGTAGTGGTGCTGTCTGTGGAGTTGCGATGTAGCCAGGACCGATTCCGTTACACTGAATATTATACTCTCCGTACTCAGAGCAGATGTTGCGGGTGAGCATCTTCAAACCACCTTTTGCTGCTGCATAGGCGCTTACGGTTTCACGTCCCAGTTCGCTCATCATTGAGCAGATGTTGATGATTTTGCCTTCACGACGTTCCATCATCTCAGGGATGACTGCAGCGCTGACAATATAAGGCGCTACGAGGTCCACATCAATCACTTGCTGGAACTCCTCGCGTTTCATCTCGTGCATTGGGATGCGCTTGATGATACCTGCGTTGTTCACAAGGATATCAATTTGACCAACTTCCTCATGGATTTTCTCCACGAGAGCCTTTACGGCCTTCTCGTCAGTCACATCACAAACGTAGCCTTTCACATTTGTGATTCCTGCTTCCTTATAGTTGTTGAGTCCGCGCTCAAGCGCAGCTTCGTTGATGTCATTGAATACGATGTTCTTGATGCCTGCAGCTACGAAAGCTTTAGCAATGTTGAAACCGATACCATAGCTGGCACCAGTTATCCAGGCATTCTTGCCCTCTAATGAAAAAAGATTAGTCATGATGTATTCTCCTATTTCAAATCTGTTATTTTATAAAAGTCTTGATCTCCGTAGTCTTGGTTCTCGCCACCCATACCCCAGATGAAGGTGTAGTTGTGGGTTGCTGCAGCAGAGTGGATGGACCACTCAGGACTGAGAACAGCCTGATCGCCCTTCATCCAGATATGACGAGTTTCCTCGATTTCACCCATGAAGTGGCATACTGCTTGGTCTTCAGGTACTTCGAAGTAGAAGTAAGCCTCCATACGGCGGCTGTGGATATGAGCAGGCATCGTGTTCCACACACTTCCTGGTTTCAGTTCAGTCATACCCATCTGGAGCTGACAAGAGTCGAGTGTCTTTTGTACAATCATGCGGTTGATGACACGATCGTTGCTGTCTTCCAAGCAACCTAATGCCAACACGTCGGCATCAGCTTTCGTCACCTTCTTACAGGGATATTCCTTGTGAGCAGTCGTAGAGTTAATGTAGAACTTTGCAGGTTGTTGGGCATCCTTGCTCTCGAACACCACATCGCGGTCGCCACGACCAATGTAAAGCGCCTCCTTGTAGTTCAACTCGAACGTCTCATTACCTACGCGGATAGTTCCAGCACCTCCTACATTGAAGATGCCCAGTTCGCGACGAGTGGTGAAATAAGGAGCTTTCAGAGGATCGATAGCTTCCAGCTTCAATGCTTCCTTTACAGGCATAGCCCCACCTACAATCATACGGTCGTACATCGAATAAACCAAGTTCACTTCGTCGGTAGCAAACACTTTCTCTATCAAGAAATCACGACGCAACCGCTTTGTGTCATAATGCTTTGCATCCTCTGGATGAGCAGCATAACGAATTTCATAATTAGTTTTCATACCTCAAAAATTATAGTTTAGTCACATTTTCTGCGAATCTTATTTGTCTTTCTTCTTTCGCCTTTTTAGTTCATACATCAATGATAAGGCAGCTATCACTACACCAATCAAGCCAATGATAAGGCTGACCAATTGAATATTTTCTTTTATATAAGTCCCAATAGCTTCCATACGTTCCGATACATTTTGGCTATCGACTGCGAAGTTAGTAATAAAATCTCAATCTGCAATGCATAACCAATGATAATTTGATACAATTTCTGATATTTGTGAATAAAAATCGCCTATCTCCTTTGTTCGTGTTAAAAAATGGCAAGGATATAGTAGTTGACACAAAAGCATCATCTTTATCTTCATATTCATCTTTTCTACACCCTAAACCTTAATTTTTACGACCTTCTCTGCAAGCGACTTTTTTTGTTACCCCTAGGGGCTGCAAAAATTCCCCTTAAGGGAAACAATTTTTTTGCTATTTTTCAGGGGTTGACTTTCAAGGGGTATAAAAATGGACAATCATTGATTGTGCTGTTCATTGATTGTTGACTTTTCTGACCAATTACTATAACACTTCCAAAATTTTTTCGTAACTTCGCATCGATAATGTACCAATCAACTCAATACTTCATTATGACAACAAGAATTAACCTACATATCACAAGAGTCAACCTACTTATCATAGCATCTGTACTATTGTTTGTGTTTACTGTCAATATTCAAGCTCAGAAGCCTAAGCCTTATGGACCTGTGCCAACAGAGGACCAGTTGCGTTGGCAAGAAATGGAGATGTATGCGTTTATCCATTATTCGATGAATACATATACGAATGAGGAATGGGGATTCGGTAATGAGTCTTTGGAGTTGTTCAATCCTGCTGATCTCGATTGCCGCCAATGGGCTCGTGTGTGTAAGCAGTCAGGGATGAAAGGCATCATATTCACGGCGAAGCATCATTGCGGATTCTGCATGTGGCCTTCAGCATATACGGAGTATTCTGTGAAAAACACACCTTGGAAACAGGGAAAGGGTGATGTGGTGCGTGAATTGGCTGATGCTTGCAAGAAAGAGGGGCTGAAATTTGCTGTCTATCTCTCGCCTTGGGATCGTAACCACCCAGAGTATGGGCGTCCTGAGTATGTTACTTATTTCCGTAATCAGCTTCGTGAGTTGCTGACACAATATGGTGACATCTTCGAGGTTTGGTTCGATGGTGCCAACGGAGGTGATGGATGGTATGGGGGAGCGAACGAACGTCGACGTATCGATGGAAAGACATACTATGGATGGGCTGAGACGTTCCGCATGATTCGTGAGTTGCAACCTCATGCGGTCATCTGGAATGACGGAGGAGACAGAGGTGATCTTCGCTGGGTGGGAACAGAAGCTGGAAACGTAGGCGAGACAAACTGGAGCCTGTTGAACAAAGTGGGCGATACACCGTTCCACATGCTTCATTTTGGTTTGGAGGATGGTGACTCATGGGTGCCAGGCGAGACCAATACAAGCATCCGACCAGGTTGGTTCTATCACCCTACAGAGGATTCGAACGTGAAGAGCCTGTCGAAACTCATGGATACCTATTATAAATCTGTAGGGCGAAACTCCACACTGCTTCTGAACTTCCCAATCATGCCCAACGGACGTATTCATCCGACTGACAGCTTGCGAGGTATCGCGTTCAATAAAATGATACACGAGGTGTTCAAAACAGATTTGGCAAAGAAAGCCAAGAAGACGAAACTGCTCCCATCCGAAACAACAGGTAAGTGGGGCGGAACACTCATCACTTTCAAACGTCCAACTACGTTCAACCGCTTTGTGGCGGAGGAAGATATCCGCTACGGTCAGCGTGTAAAGGCGTTCAAGCTCGAAGCAGAGGTTGACGGACGATGGGTTTCGCTCAAGGACGAATTGGTGGAGAACGGTGATGGATTGACCACAATAGGTTACAGACGCATCATCTGTTTCCCAACCGTATGTGCTACTCAATTGCGATTCTCCATTGTGGACGCTAAGGCTGAACCGCTCATCAAACGTTTAAGTGTGTACAATGCTCCAGCTCTTACTGCAGATATCCCTGATTCGGGTGAAAAGTTGTCATCGAGTCTTCACATCTTTTTCCCCAATCCGAAGCAGATGTTCATAGATTACGACCAAGAACAGAACATCACAGCCTTCCGCTATCTGCCTCCGCAAGGAAAACGTGACGGAGTTGTTACCCATTACACCCTTTGGGCGTCGAACGATTGGAGCAATTGGCAGAAGGTGGCATCGGGTGAGTTTTCGAACATCGTGAATAACCCTATTTGGCAAACAATCAGGTTTGCCCCGATCAAAGCGAAGATTTTGCGACTTGATGCAGAACGCTTGGCTGAAGGGGAGCGCATAGGGTATGATGACATAGAAGTGGTGACAGAATAAGAAATTTGACGAAAAGTTTGGTAGTTTCAGAATAATCTGCTATCTTTGCACACGTAAATAACTTTCATTAAACTATACACAATTATGGATGCAGAAAAAGTAAATTTGTTTTTGTCAACAAAAGGTGAAAAATTCCCAGCAGATGCGCTTCCAATGATTAGAGAGCGTTTGGAAAATCTTCCAGCAGATCGTGAAATGGCAGTTTCAGCAATGGAGGTAAAAGACCCAACAACAGCCCTTTTGCTGTCGTTTCTGGTGTTCTTTGGCTTTAGTGGTGTAGATCGTATTTTCATTGGTGATATCGGTTTGGGTATTGCAAAATTCTTGACAGGTGGAGGATGTGGCATCTGGGCTATCATCGACTTCTTCCTGATTATGGATGCTACGAAGAAAAAGAACTTTGAGAAATTCATGCAGACAATCGCATAACAAATGAAACAAGCAGAATACATCCAAAGCATTGAGATCAAGGCACTGTGGAAGGGAGGCAAACACATAAAGTGGGAACTGAACCCTACGGTGAACATCCTGAGTGGTATCAACGGGGTGGGAAAGAGCACCATTATCAATCACTCTGCCAAGATGCTGAAACTCATCGACAGTGGTGAGTTCCAGTCGGGTGAAGTGATGGAGGGTGTCATCATAAAACTATTCCCAGAAGATGCAACGAGTATCAAATTCGATATCATCCGTTCGTTCGACCGTCCGCTTCTTAATAGTAATCTGCTTGAAAAACTTGCTGATTCAAGGGTAAAGACAGAACTCGACTGGCAAATCTACAAGCTGCAGAAGCGGTTCTTGGACTATCAGGTAAACATAGGCAACCAAATCATTGAACTCCTAACCAGTGGAGATCCTGAAGACCAAATGAAGGCCGCACTGGTATCATCTCCGAAGATGAAGTTCCAGAACATCATGGATGAGTTGTTTAAGGATACCAACAAAACCATTGACCGTAAGAGCAACGAGATTCAGTTTTCTCAAAATGGAGAGGTGCTCACACCTTATCAGTTGTCTTCTGGCGAGAAACAGATGCTGGTCATCATGCTGACCGTGCTTGTGGAAAACAATGAACACTATGCCCTGTTGATGGATGAACCTGAAATCAGTCTCCATATAGAATGGCAGAAAGGTTTGCTCAATCTCATCCGTGAACTTAACCCTAATGTGCAGATCATCCTTTCAACCCATTCACCTGCCCTCATTATGGACGGGTGGATGGATATTGTGACTGAAGTGGAAGATGTGACGGTGAAGTAAACATGCCCAAGCGATTAGTAGATAATGTCAATTCGCGCTACTTTGAGGCAGCTAACCACATGCGGCCAAAGTGGAAGAAGCATAAAGTCATCGTATATGTAGAAAGTTACGATGACATATTCTTTTGGCGCGATGTGTTGGCAGAGTTCGAAACGGACGAATTGGGTTTTGAAATTGTTCTTCCTTCACGTTCTAATCTCAGTAGAGGCAAGAAGTCTGCGATTACCAATAATCTGGGCAAAGGGCTTGGTACAAGCATGATTGCCTGTGTGGATGCCGACCTCGATTATCTGCTACAGGATAGTACCTCAACCAGTCGTGAAATCAACAACAACCCCTTTATCGTCCACACCTACGTTTACGCAATAGAGAACTATCAGTGTTATGCTGAAAGTCTGCATAACGTATGTGTGATGGCTACACTGAACGATAAGAAGGTGTTCGACTTCGTTGCTTATCTTTCTGCCTATTCGCGTACCATCTACGATCTCTTCGTATGGGCTATGTGGCTCTATCGGAACAATCGTGCCAGCATTATGCCTCTTACCACTTTGTGCAATATAGCGACGATTCATAAAGTTAATATCTTCAATCCCGAGGAAGGGTTGGAACATTTGCGTCATAAGGTTAATCAGAAAATAGCCTGGTTACAGAAAGAGGTGCCCGAAGCGAAAGGTAAGCTGCAAGCTTTGAAAGAGGATTTGGAGAGGTTAGGACTGACTCCAGACAATGTATATCTCTTTATGCAAGGACATCACATCATGGACAACATTGTGATGGATGTGGTGAATCCTGTCTGTACGATTCTGCGAAGGGCTCGTGAAAAAGAAATTAAACAACATGCAGCTCATGCTCAGCAGATGGATAACGAACTCTCGTGTTACCAGCATAGTCAGGCTGCAGTAGAGCAGATGATTCGACGAAATACCGACTTTAAATCTTCTCCGCAATATCATCAAATGCGTCAGCGGATTTTGAGCGTGATTGAAAAAATAAATGTGTAATCTCCTATGCTCGAAATCCAAGACACTCTCGTCTCTCTAGATCTTTTCTCACAGCATTTTTGTTGCGACCTCGCTGTGTGTAAGGGATGTTGTTGTGTTGAAGGTGATGCAGGGGCGCCTGTAGAAGAGGACGAAATTGCAGAGATAGAGGAAGCAATGGAAGTCGTTTGGGATGAACTCACTCCAGAGGCTCGTGATGTCATTCATCAACAAGGAGTGGTATATGCCGACCCTTCGGGCGAACTGGTTACCAGTATAGTTAATAATCGGGATTGTGTGTTTGCTAACCACGATGCAGATGGAACTTGTTTCTGTGTACTCGACCGAGCCTATCGGGATGGTCGTACTAAGTTCCAGAAACCCATCTCCTGTCACCTCTATCCCGTTCGCTTGAAGAACATCGCAGGTACCGTAGGAGTGAATTACGATAGATGGGACATCTGCCGATGTGGGGTAGAGCTAGGATGTAAACTCTCTTTGCCTCTCTATCGATTCCTCAAGGAGCCTCTCATCCGCAGATTCGGTAAGTCTTGGTGGGATGAATGCGACCTTGCTTACAATGAACTGAAGAAGGCAGGCTATTTGGATTAACCCAATACTTATCAAAACAAAAAGCGACACCCTCATGGATGTCGCTTTTCTTTGTGCTGAGTGAGCTATTAGAGCTTTGGACCAGCAGCAACAAGTGCTTTACCTGCTGCGTTGGTAGTATATTTGTCGAAGTTCTTGATGAAACGACCAGCAAGATCCTTAGCTTTCTCTTCCCAAGTCTTAGGATCTGCGTAAGTGTCGCGAGGATCGAGGATTGCTGGGTTTACGTTTGGCAGAGATGTTGGTACTTCGAAGTCGAAGAATGGAATCTTCTTTGTTTCAGCCTTGAGGATTGAACCGTCGAGGATTGCATCGATAATACCACGAGTATCAGGAATAGAGATACGCTTGCCTGTTCCGTTCCAACCAGTGTTTACGAGGTATGCCTTAGCACCAGACTTCTGCATCTTCTTTACGAGTTCCTCCGCATATTTAGTTGGGTGAAGCTCAAGGAATGCCTGGCCGAAGCAAGCAGAGAATGTAGGAGTTGGTTCAGTGATACCACGCTCTGTTCCTGCCAACTTAGCAGTGAAACCAGAGAGGAAGTAGTACTGAGTCTGCTCTGGAGTAAGGATAGATACTGGAGGCAGAACTCCGAATGCGTCAGCAGAAAGGAAGATTACGTTCTTTGCAGCAGGACCTGCGCTCTTACCGGCAACCTTCTTTACGATGTTCTTGATGTGGTCGATTGGGTAGCTTACACGAGTGTTCTCAGTTACGCTCTTATCAGCAAAGTCAATCTTGCCATCCTTATCTACTGTTACGTTCTCAAGAAGAGCGTTGCGCTTAATAGCACCGTAGATGTCAGGCTCATTCTCCTTAGAGAGGTTGATCACCTTTGCGTAGCAACCACCTTCGAGGTTGAATACACCTTCGTCATCCCATCCGTGCTCATCGTCACCAATGAGCAGACGCTTTGGATCTGTAGAAAGAGTAGTCTTACCTGTACCAGAGAGACCGAAGAAGATAGCTGTGTTCTTACCTTCCATATCTGTGTTAGCAGAGCAGTGCATAGATGCGATGCCCTGAAGTGGAAGGTAATAGTTCTGCATTGAGAACATACCCTTCTTCATCTCACCACCATACCAAGTGTTGATGATAACCTGTTCGCGGCTTGTTGTGTTGAATGCAACACAAGTATCTGAATTGAGGCCGAGCTCTTTGTAGTTCTCAACCTTAGCCTTTGATGCGTTGAAGATAACGAAGTTTGGCTCAAAAGTAGCGAGTTCAGCTTCTGTTGGCTGGATGAACATGTTCTTAATGAAGTGTGCCTGCCATGCTACTTCTACAATGAAACGTACTGCAAGACGAGTTGCTTCGTTTGCTCCACAGAATGCGTCAACTACATAGAGCTGCTTGTTTGAAAGCTCCTTGATAGCGATGTCTTTAACCTGTGCCCAAACAGCTTCTGTCATTGGGTGGTTGTCGTTCTTGTAACCTTCAGTGGTCCACCAAACCTTATCGTGGCTCTGAGCATCGTCTACGATATATTTGTCCTTAGGTGAACGACCTGTGAAGACACCTGTCATCACGTTTACTGCACCAAGTTCAGTTTCCTGACCTACCTCATAACCAGTAAGAGAAGGGTCAACTTCTGCCTTGTAAAGATCCTCGAAAGAAGGATTGTGAGCAATCACTGTTGAACCAGTGATGCCGTACTTTGTTAAGTCTAATGCTGCCATAATAATTTATATGCTTTAAGTTGTTAAAAATTAATTCCTTTTTGAGTGATTGCTTGTCTTCAGAGAAGGCAACGATTCGCAAATCCTAAAAATCAATACAAAGTTACGCATAATTAATAAGATGGCCATTTTCTATTGATCATTTTTTATGTTTCGTTCTTCACTTTTTGATTTTTTTACTCACTTTGCTACACTGATTTTGCAAATGTGAGCAAATTGTTTGGTCATTCCCGTAATTTGCATTATCTTTGCAAACGGATTAAAAACTGAAGCATTTCTTTTAGCCGGCAGGCTTAATTCTTTGCGAAGTATAACTAATCAAAAAAATAAACAACCCATTTATGAAGAAAAGTCTTTTCGTATTATTAGGAACATTGCTGATAGCAACTGTCAGCAAAGCTCAGGATGTGAAGATTGAGTTCATCACGCCAAACATTGTACATGTTGTAAAAGGAGTACCCACGAAAACATTGGTCGTTACGGCAAAACCAATGGACAAAAGTCAATGGTCTACGTCCAAAGGTCAATGGAAGAGTAAGGCGCTGACTATACGTCAGGACGCGCAGGGAAATCTGACATTTCTCACTGCTAAAGGTGCAGTTTTGCTTCAAGAGAAGAATTGCGACGTCAGTGGTGCTCGTCAGACCTTCACCCTCGACGCGGATGAGGCTGTCTATGGTTTGGGAACCATCCAAAATGGTAAGATGAACCGTCGTGGTGAGAAAAAACGTATGGAGCAGTCTAACCTTGAGGACTTCCAGAATGTGTTGCAGAGTATCAAGGGATGGGGTCTCTATTGGGAGAACTATTCTCCTACAGTTTTCGAAGATAACGCTCAAGGTATGTCTTTCGACTCTGAGGTCGGTGAGGGAGTGGATTATTACTTTATGTATGGAGGCAGCGCCGATGGTGTGATTGCTCAGATGCGTTATCTCTCTGGTGATGTGCCGATGTTCCCTCTGTGGACCTTTGGATACTGGCAGTCTAAGGAGCGTTATAAGACTGCTGCAGAAACAGAAGGTATTGTTGACAAGTATCGCGAACTCAATGTGCCACTCGATGGTATTATTCAGGATTGGCAGTACTGGGGCTCGAACTACCTATGGAATGCGATGGACTTTCTTGCAGAAGACTTTTCAAATGGCAAACAGCTCATTCAGAATGTACATCGTAAACATGCTCATTTCATGATTTCCATTTGGGCAAGCTTTGGGCCTCAAACCCAACAATTCCGTGAGTTGGATGAAAAAGGTTTGTTGCTCCCTATCGAGACTTGGCCACAGAGTGGTATCTCGCATATTTGGCCACCTGACATGAAGTATCCTTCTGGTGTGAAGGTTTACGATGCTTTCAGTCCTGTCGCTCGAGACATCTATTGGAAATACCTTAAGACTCTTTACGATTATGGTACGGATGCGTGGTGGATGGACTCAACAGATCCAGACTTCTTCAATCCGAAAGAGAGCGATTACGCCCATCCTGTGACAGGCGGAACATGGCGCTCACTCCGCAATGCTTTCCCATTGGAGACCGTTCGTGGTATTTATCAGTCGCAGCGCAAGGACGACCGAGGTAAACGTATTTTCATTATGACTCGCTCATCGTTTGCAGGTCAGCAGCACTATGGCTCAAATATGTGGAGCGGTGATGTCAATTCATCGTGGGATATGCTACGTAAGCAAGTACCTGCGGGACTGAGCTTCACACTCACAGGTAATCCAAATTTCAATACTGATATTGGCGGTTTCTTCTGCGGCTCTTACAACACTCGAGGTGGAGGCTCTGCTCCTCGCAATCCGCAGTTTCAGGAGCTTTATGTTCGTTGGATGCAGTATGGCCTATTCTGCCCTGTATTCCGTAGTCATGGAGCTGATGCTCCACGTGAGATCTGGCAGTTCGGTAAGAAGGGTGAACCCGTTTATGATGCCATCGAAAAACAGATACGCTTGCGCTATAGGTTTATACCTTATTTATATAGTATAGCTTGGCAGGTGACTTCAAACAACGACAGCTATATGCGTCCACTTTTCGCAGACTTTGCTGCGGATAAGACGGTTTGGGATATGACAGATGAATTTATGTTTGGTCACAGTATTCTTGCTTGTCCGATTGTCAATCCTCAGTATACTGAGGAGCGTATCATCCGCACCAACGAAATGACAGGTTGGAACCGTCAGAATGCTACTGAGAGTGGTGCTACGGGAGCTGTTGATTTCACAGCCACAAAAACTGCTACAAAATATCTGCCTAAGGGAGCTGAGTGGTATGACTTCTGGACCGGTAAACGCTATCAAGGAGCACAGAATATCGAGTTGCAGACATCGCTAGATCGCGTGCCGATGTTCGTACGTGCAGGTAGCATATTGCCCCTCGGACCCGAGATGCAGTACGTAGG
Source organism: uncultured Bacteroidales bacterium (assembly GCA_902785075.1). Taxonomy (GTDB): domain Bacteria; phylum Bacteroidota; class Bacteroidia; order Bacteroidales; family Bacteroidaceae; genus Colivivens. The sequence goes on from CACZXN010000021.1 coordinate 15,880, forward strand.
CGAGAAGACTTGGGATAATCTTGAGATACGGGTTTATCCTGGAGCTAATGGTCAGTTCGTACTCTATGAAGATGAGGGTGATAATTACAATTACGAGAAGGGTACCTATTCTACCATTACTTTCGATTGGAGCGATAAAAACCATACGCTCACGATAGGTTCACGTCAAGGCAACTATCCTGGTATGCTGCAGTCACGCAAGTTCACGGTTGTCACACCTGATGGCCGTCAGAAGACTGTTGACTATCGTGGTGTTAAGACCCAAGTGCGACTCTGATTCTAGCTAACTCTATTGTTAGTCTTGCGTGTCAAAAAACGATTTTTAATTTTCGTTTTATTCATCACAATATGTGGTTTTGCAAGTAATGTGAAAAAAAAGTGAATGGAGGTGAATTATTTTCTTAAAATTGTTTGTCATTACAAATAATTATTGTATTTTTGCGGCTCAAAAGAAGAGGATGATCTTGTGAGACGTATCAAAAACAAAGAAATTAATAACCTAAATTTACCATAAATCACAAAAGGAGGAAGCCTATGTATTGGACATTGGAATTGGCTACAAAATTGGAAGATGCTCCTTGGCCAGCAACTAAAGACGAACTGATTGACTATGCAACTCGTTCAGGAGCACCGCTTGAAGTGCTTGAAAACCTTCAAGAGATAGAAGATGAGGGCGATGTTTATGAGAGCATAGAGGAAATATGGCCAGACTATCCGTCTAAAGAGGATTTCCTTTGGGACGAAGAAGAATATTAACAGACTCCCTAAAGTCTATTTGAACGATTATCAGCGAGACGAACTAGAATGGTTTGCCTCGCTGGTGTTTTTTTTACAGCAGTCTGTTCGCTTGATTATTATTGTGAATAATTTGAATAATATGGCATAAACAGCTGAAGTTGGTTCACATACGCACTGCAAAATGTGAGATATTGTTATTAAAATTTGCTTTTTGTCGTACAATTCCGTACCTTTGTATCACAAACTAATATAATCTGTTACGAATGAAGCATACTTTGATAGAATTTGCTATTTGCCTCTTTGTGTTGTTGATGCCTGCCTCGCTGATAGCCCAGCAAGACACACAAGGGAGTAACGTCATTAGTAAAGTAAAGAAAATAATTGAGTCCACTGGTTCGAGCAAGGTTGATACGAACTACATCCAAAAGCCTGCACGACCTTGGCAAGTTAGCGTGAAGAGCCGTGTTGCACAGACTGACTTGAATATGCATTCAACGATTAATGGTAACGCTGTTTACGCTTCGGTTCTGGAAGGGACTGGGTATCAAATAGAAGGACCCTTACGTATTACTCCGCGTGTGACAACTCCCATATCGGCTTCTGTTGGTATAAAGGTTGGATACAGAGGCCTCAGTGCAAGCTACACCTTTCCTTTAAAGGGCTATAATGGGCAAAGTCTCTCGTTTAGAAGTATGGGTAATTACTACAGCATAAACCTTCGATGGCACAAGTTTGAGGAGAAATCGCCCGAGGCGCCATCTTCTTTCGCCCTCAAGAATGTAGATGTAAATACGGGGGAAGATTTGGGAGGAGTGAAAGAATATAACATGCCTGGCAAATGGAATCTGGAATCTCCTATTAAGATAAAGACATTAGTGTTTGATGGCTTTTATATTTTCAACTATAAACGCTTCTCTTATGGTGCAGCCTACAATCAGAAAACCATCCAAAAACGTTCTGCAGGGTCACTCATCGCTGGCATCATGGCCTATTATGCTGACTTCCGTTTTGATGATAGTCGCAATGCAGAGTTAATTACCTATATGGGTGAAATAGGTCGTATCCGTCAGTGGCAAGGAAGCGTTGGGGCAGGATATGCCTATAATTATGTTCCAGCTAAGGGATGGCTTATTGGCGTTACTGCCTTGCCGATGGTAACATTGTTGAACCGCATGAAGATGACACAATATGACACCAACTATCTCGAGGTTGCTGCTGCTGAGATGCAAAAAACTACAGTTGATGATTATATTAATGACTATACAGATTCACAGGTTGACAATTATATCATTCAAAAGAAAGGAGATATTACGCATTCCAATCGTGTGGCGCTAAATTTCACGACACGTCTCTCTGTCACTTATAATTGGAGCCGCTATTTTGTGAATGTGAATGGTCAGTTCAATAATTTTCATTACAGCCATAAATCTTCCAACAACACCATGCATGGCTATCTAAACGATTGGTACATCAATGCATCGGTAGGAGTGAGACTGTGATCGGGCGAACTATCTTAGTCGTAGGGGGTATAAGGAGGAATTGTTGTTCCCTGCTTATTGTTCTTCTTTGTACCAATCTTTATACATAATGTAGTGACTGGCAATTCCTTGATTTAGTTCCTTTGCTTGTTCGGGGTCAACTCTTTTGATAAACTTTGCAGGAACACCTCCCCACAATTCACCTGGACCAACCTTTGTATTTTGGAGTACAAGTGCTCCAGCTGCAATGATGGCTCCTTCGCCTATGTCTGCGTGATCGAGAACAGTGGCTCCCATTCCGATGAGAGCGCAGTTGTGAACCGTGCATCCATGTAGGGTAACATTGTGTCCGATGGTAACATCGTCGCCTATTTCTATTGCTGCTTTCTGATAGAGCGTGTGGAGGCAACTTCCGTCTTGAATATTGACTCGATTGCCGATTCGGATGTAGTTGACATCACCTCGCACAACAGCATTGAACCACACAGTACATTGGTCGCCCATCGTGACATCGCCTACGATGGTTGCGTTTTCTGAAAAATAACAGTCCTTGCCCCATTTGGGAGTCAGACCGCATACAGTTTTGATGAGGGCCATAGTTCTTGTTGATAATTGACAGTTGATAGTTGATAATTGGCAAATAACATCTAACCTAAGTCGTTAGGTGTTCTTGGGAGTGTTGAAGATTGCATCATAACATTTTTCGACAGCTCCTGCATTGCCGTAGATATATTGGCTTGCAGCTTCACCTGCTGCATGCATCTTGTCGGGATGGAGTATGAAGTCATCAACGAGTGCGGCAAACGATGCTGCATCTGTATATTCAAATGAGCCTTTGCATTCGAGCAGCGCTTGTGCTTCTTGGAACTTCTTGTTGTTAGGACCGAACAATACTGGGATTCCGTAGACAGCAGCTTCGGGTACGTTGTGTATGCCGGCTCCAAATCCGCCCCCTACGAGGGCGAGACTACCATAGCGATAGATGGACGATAGTTTGCCAAAACAATCGACAATCAGCACTTCCGCTTCTCGGAGTACGTTGTCATCTACGGCTTGTTGTCCGTCTTCGGTTGCGATGTCGGAATAGAAAATAACACGTCGATCGCCCAACCAGTTGAGAAGTTCGTTTAAACGGTGACCTGTAATCTTATGGGGCGCTATGATGAGTTTCCAATCGCGGTGATTAGCGAAGTAGGGGATATAAATTTGCTCGTCAGGTTGCCAGCTACTTCCAGCAATGAAGGTCGATTTTCCGTCAACAAAGGTCTTGACAATTGGTAGGTTGGCTGACCGTTGTTTGATTTTGATGACGCGATCGAAGCGGGTGTCACCCACAATCATGACATTGTCAATGCCGAGACGTGCAAGCAGTTCTTTCGACTCTTGGTTCTGAACGAAGAAATAGTCGAATTGATAGAGTGGTTGGGTCATGCCGTACCACTTGAAGTAATGTTGATCTTCACGGAAGATGCTGCTGACACTATAGACCTTCACGCCTCGCTTATGAGCTCGATGGAGATAATGATACCAGAACTCATATTTGATGAAGATGGCGATTTCGGGGTGGGTCATCCTCAAGAATGAGGCTGCATTGGCTGGGGTGTCGAACGGAAGATAACAGACGATATCGGCACCTTCGTAGTCTTTCCGTACTTCGTAGCCAGAAGGAGAGAAGAAGGTGAGCAGTATCTTGTATTCGGGTAGCTCCTTACGTACACGTTCCATGAGAAGACGGCCCTGTTCGAATTCTCCTAGCGAGGCTGCATGGAACCAAACAACCTTATCGTCCTTCTTGATGTATTTGTGGAGTTTAATCCATGTTCCCGCCTGTCCCTTTACTTGGTGACGTATTTTCTTCACGAAGAAGGTTGCAATGATGGCTCCCATGGTGAAGATATACATACCAATGGTGTAGCAGACAATCTGGATGTTCTGATCAATTTTCGACAGTATGGTTTGCTTTCTCATCCTAATTTCTCAATTGCATTCTGCATACGACGGATGGTTTCTGCCTTGCCGAGGAAGGCTGCGAGTTCGTACATGTCTGGACCTTGCCCGGTACCTACGAGACATACGCGCCATGCGTTCCATGGTTTATGACCTGTGGCTTCGCACCATGCTTCTACCAAATCTTTCATCTCTGTAACTGTGAATTCACGGTCTTCAAGGGAGGAGAGCACTCCGATGAGTTCGTCCATCTCTTGAGCAGTGTCTTCTTTCCAGTTCTTGCGAACAAATTTGTCTTCTGTGTCATAGGTTTCAGGAGCTACGAAGAAGAAACGGCATAGTGGCCAAAGGTCGCTAACGAAACTGATGTTACGTTTCTTCTTGTTATTGTCGTTGTCAACATACTCAATGACCTTTGTCTTCATCATCTCTACCACTTGAGCCTCACGTTCAGGGGTTGACTCGATGCCTTCAGCCTTAAGGATGCGGTCGAACTCAGGTGTCCAATCCATCGCTGGGCGCATTAAGAGGTATTGGTGGTTGAACCACATACCCTTGATGTAGTCGAACCGAGCGCCTGCCTTGCTGCATTTTGAGAGGTCGAACAGACGTATCATCTCATCCATTGTCATGATTTCCTGATCACCGCCGGGGTTCCAGCCAAGAAGGGCGAGGAAGTTAACAACAGCTTCAGGTAAATAGCCTTTCTCACGATAGCCTGAAGAAACTTCGCCACTCTTAGGGTCGTGCCACTCAAGTGGAAATACTGGGAATCCGAGTTTGTCGCCATCACGTTTTGAAAGCTTACCATTGCCTACAGGTTTCAGTAGCAGAGGCAAGTGGGCAAATCGTGGCATGGTATCTGTCCATCCGAATGCTTCATATAGGAGTACATGGAGTGGGGCACTTGGCAACCATTCCTCTCCTCGAATAACGTGAGTTACTTCCATGAGATGGTCGTCCACGATGTTTGCCAAATGGTAGGTTGGTAATTGATCTGCACTTTTGAAGAGTACTTTATCGTCAAGGATGGACGAGTTGATGTTTACGTCGCCTCGTATAATATCATCGACATGAACGTCGCGTCCTGGTTCAATCTTAAAACGCACAACATACTGATGGCCTTCGGCGATGAGGCGTTCTACCTCGTCCTTGGACAATGTGAGTGAATTGCGCATCATGCTTCGGGTGCTTGCGTCATATTGGAAATTCTCAATCTCTGCGCGTTTGGCATCCAGTTCTTCTGGGGTGTCAAATGCGATATATGCCTTCCCGTTGTCCAAGAGTTGCTGAACATATTTTTTGTAGATATCGCGTCGTTCAGACTGACGATAAGGACCATGATTGCCTCCAAATGAGACTCCCTCGTCGAACTTGATACCTAACCAGCGGAATGCTTCAATGATGTATTCTTCTGCACCAGGCACGAATCGGGTGGAGTCGGTATCCTCAATGCGGAAAATCAAGTCGCCACCATGTTGCTTGGCGAACAGATAGTTATACAATGCTGTACGTACACCTCCGATGTGGAGCGGTCCTGTTGGACTTGGTGCGAAACGTACTCTAACTCGTCTTTCTGTCATAGTGATAAAATGAAATGATGGTGCAAAGTTACGAAAAAAATCATAATGCATCATTCATATTGCATCATTATTTGGTTTTTTTAAGGAAAAACTAACCGAACAACTCGCGCAGTGCCTCTTCAACGCGGCGTACTCCCTTCACCTCAATCTTGAAGTGGGTATGTTCCAAAGTGCTGAGATTTGCACTTGGAACGAGTATCTTGCTGAACCCCAGTTTCTCTGCTTCAGCGATTCGTTGCATAATGCGGCTTATAGGACGTATTTCTCCACTAAGTCCAACTTCTCCTGCCATACAGACATCGCGATCAATGCCCGTGTCGACATTACTCGATAGTACTGCTGAGATAACACTGAGATCGATAGCAGGGTCGGTCACACGTATACCTCCTGCTATGTTGAGGTACACATCCTTTTGTCCCAGTTTGAAGCCTACACGTTTCTCAAGTACTGCTAACAGCATGTTGAGGCGTCGAAGGTCGAAGCCTGTCGCAGAACGCTGAGGAGTGCCGTAAGCAGCTGTACTGACGAGTGCTTGTGTCTCAATGAGTAGCGGACGTACCCCCTCTATAGCCGAAGCAATGGCTACTCCGCTAAGCTCTTCGCTATTCTTAATGTCTGAGAGCAGCAACTCAGAGGGGTTTGTTACTTCGCGTAGACCGTTTTGCCGCATCTCGTAAATGCCGAGTTCGGCTGTACTCCCGAAGCGGTTCTTGATGGCTCGGACAATACGATACATGTAGTGTTGGTCTCCTTCGAATTGCAGGACTGTGTCAACCATGTGTTCAAGAATCTTAGGTCCTGCGATGCTTCCTTCTTTATTGATATGCCCAATGATAATGATAGGGGTACCAGTTTCCTTTGCATATTTCAGCAGCAATGCAGCACATTCTCGTATCTGACTGACGCTTCCTGGGCTACTCTCTACATCTTCCGTCGCCATTGTTTGGATTGAATCGACCACCACTAGGTCGGGAAGTACGGCCTTGATATGATCGAATATCCGTTCTATCATCACTTCGCAGACAACGTAAAGGTTCGTGGTCTGAGACGTGAAATCTGGTGACAGACGATCCGCACGCATCTTTAGTTGTCGTGCACTCTCTTCTCCACTGACATAGAGCACCTTCATATTTTGAAGTCGCAGTACGGTCTGAAGAATCAGAGTGGACTTCCCAATGCCTGGTTCTCCACCTAATAGCGTAAGTGAACCAGGAACGAGACCTCCACCAAGAACTCTATTGAGTTCGTTGTCAAGCATGTTGATACGTGGGTCTTCCGATGTCTCAATCCGACTGATGGATATCGGTGAAGAGGAATTGGACGTTAGAGGTGAGAGACTTGAGGGGAGAGAAGATTTCTTGCCGAGTTTCTGCTCAACGAAAGTGTTCCATTCTCCGCACGAAGGGCAACGGCCAATCCATTTCGGGGAGTCGTAGCCGCAAGAACTGCAGACGTATGCTGTTTTTTCTTTTGCCATATTTTTTTTTGTCGTTATATCGTTATGACGTTATTTCGAATGTTTTTTTGATTTCTGCATTCTGATTCAACTTAGAATGGATAGCCCACTGCAAAATGGAATCCGAGACTGTCCCAGAATTTTGGCATGTTGTAGTAACTTTTCTTGCCTGTATCGTAGGGGGCATGGATTCCGATTCCTAAATCGAGACGCAGGACGAGGAATTCGAGGTCGTAGCGGAATCCGAATCCTGTGCCGAGTGCGATGCTTTTGAGCAGGTTCCCCGATGATAGTTCGCCCAACGGATGACTATCTTCTTTCTTTAACATCCAAACGTTACCTGCATCTATAAATAAAGCTCCGTGGAGGTTGCTGACGAGGTTGAATCGGTATTCGATATTTGCCTCCAACTTGAAATCTCCTGCTTGGTCGAGATAGGTACCACGCCCTTGGGAGTCGTAATAACGGCCTGGTCCAATGGCTCGTGCAGCAAACGCACGAATATCGTTTGCTCCACCAACGTAGAACAACTCGCTGTAGGGAGCATAGCTACTGTTTCCATAGCTCCACAGCGCACCTGCATAGAGTCGGGTAGCTAGCAGACTCTTGTCTGTTAGTTTGTACTTGTTGCGTAGGTCGAACGATAGTTTGAGGAACTGTGAATAAGGGCTGCTAAACATCTTTTTGCCTTTTTCGTCGAACTTCTTTCCAAGAAAGGTTGAAACTCCGCTGATGAGGTTCGATGCTTCTTTGAAGGAAATTTCCATCCATGTGTTGAAGCGACGATGAGTGTCCCAATTATTGTCGTAAGTGATGACGTATTGCATAGCAGGAATGAACTGGTCCTGCAAACTGACAAGCAAAGCGCGGTTCTTCGAAGCAATGGAGTCGAACTTGGCGGTGGTATGTTCCAATCGGTCGTAGGTGAGCGAAAGTGGTGTGACGCGATGAATGAATGACTTTGAGGTTTGGAACGTATAAGTGGCCTCAGCATTGAACGAGAGTAGTCGGTAGTAGCCAGAACGGTTTAGGTGGTCGAAGTCGAACTTGAAGGAGGTCGTGGTAGGATACTTGAATCGTTTTTTGCTCAATCCTGGGAATACCAACCAGGGGTAGGTAATCGATACTCCTGCACCAGCCTCGTAGGAGTTGATTTGGTCTTGCCCCTTGACTATTTGTGCTCCTTTAGTCAACCATTCATACGACCCTTTCAGTTTCAGCGCAAAGGTCTCTCCATGTCCAAACGCATTACGTTTTGAAAGCATGATGGCTGCATTTGGACCGATTTGTGAATTGCTCTTTTGGGTGATATTGAAGTCGAATTCTGCTTCGATGGGTTGATCCATTGTCACATCCAATCGTACATCTAGTGTATCACAGGTCTGTGTTGTGTCGCGTGGAGTACAAGTGAACTGCAGACGTGAGAATATTTTCATGTTGCTGAGGTTCGCTAGCGTTTCTTCAAGTTTGCTTTGGCTGAATTCCTGACGGCGCCAGAAGCGGAAATTGCGGAACATAACCCGCGGACTGATGGGGTTCTTGTCGCCAGTCCATACAATCTTTAATCCTCGCAGGTCAGTTGAGTCTGTAAAGGCAGTCCTTCGACTTTCTGTTCCTCCTTGACGGGTACGGATGTATGTGCTGATATTGCCAATATACCATTTGTGCTGAGCACGTTCAGGTGTGTCATAGTCTTGTGCCACAAGTAGTTGTACCTTTTGTGGTACCATCATTGAGTCGGCAATATATCTGATGTAATCAGGACGATAGAAGTAATAGCCCTGATTGCGGAACTCATTGGTCAGACGCTCTTTCTCCATCTGGAGGTCTGCCACACTGAATTGTCCTTCATCCTTGAGGTAGGAGTTGTCTGCTGTAGCTCTCACAACACTATCCTGTCGTTCCGGGAAGTTCCACACGATGGTATCGAAGGTGTAAGGTTCACCCAGTTTGATCGTATAGTTGATTTTTGCCTTTTTGGGATTTTTGTGTGGCACAATGTCATACGAGACCTTACCTTGGAAGTAACCGTAGTTCTGTAGCGTGTTTGTAGCTACCTGAACACGTGTCTCAGGATTCACCATCGTTAGTGTAACAGGGGTTGTACTGAAGGTGTCGAACATCCATTTCGAGAAGCCGCTCTTGTGGTTGTTAACATATTTATTGTAAACCCATAGGCCCACGGAGATAGGGAATCGTATGGAGCTACTGCCCATAAACGAACTGTTGGGTGCATAGGCTAATGCCGCCTCGACTTCTGTGAGTGCCACACTCTCAGCATACGTGTTCTTCTTGTCTTCTACACGTATCTTCTTGATGCCCGTATACAACACTTCGTCCTCTTGCAATCCGCTGGTGGTAGAACAAGCGGTCAGTATTGACAATGCAACTAGGTAGATAATATATTTACTGCTTCTGATCATTCTTTTTTCGTTTCCAGATGAATAACTCACTTAGGCTGTCGAGTTTCTTACGCAAGACGACACCCGCACCATTTTCCGTCAGTTCACCCTCTAAGAGGTTGTCGTAGTTCTTGTCGTGGAAGATACGGATGTATTGTGTGCCTCCCTTATCGAGTCGCCATTCAAGCGAGATGTCGTCTATATATGCGCCCGATTCGTTGCTGTTGTTGTTTCCGTCGGCATTGATACGTCCACCCACAACCACGTTGAGCCGGTCGCTAAAGAACCGTTTTGTGAACTTGAATGAATAGTCGGTACGAGTGGTTCCGTCGTCGCGTTTGGTCTGCTCCATACCTACACTCATGTCAACATTGACAGCACTGCTGACAGCTTTCCCTGCGATGTTGTTGATTTCATTCTGCAGGAAGTTGTTGAGGGCATTCGTGGTGCTGAATCCGTTCTCGTTCGTACTTGAGAGATACATGCCTGTAGCCAATAGGGCAACGGCCAGTTTGTTTTTCTCTTCTGCTGTGAGTCCTGCCAGTTCATTCTGTACGGATATGTCCTCGGGCGCATCTATTGTGAACTCAAGTCCCATGTTTTCCAACGTGTTGAAAATTCTCAATCCTACATTAAACAAAACCGAGCGGCTTGAGCCATCAGCATTGCTGACGCTTGCTTTCGTCTGTTCTGTAGCTGAGATATTCATTGTCGGGTTACTTGGACGACCCGTAAATTCGATGTAGCTGCCTTTCTCCAGTTCGAAAGTCTTGAGAGGAATGACTGGTAGCGTGTATTTCATCTCACCTTCGTTGATGGTATATCTTCCGAGAAGGTTAATGACTCCTTCAGGTGAGTAGTTCATCGTCATACTGCCGTTTCCCTGAACATTCACATAACTCTGTTTATCGGCACTGAATTCACATCGAACCTGCACTCCGTCCTCAATTTCGAGGTTGAGTTGCATATCGATACCTGTAAAGGTTCGTGGCTCACGTTTCGATGCATCTGGCGGTGGTGCCGAGAAGTCGACGAATGTGACGATGTCATCCAATCGATAGTCAACCGACAATGGGGTGTTGGTCATGATATATGTGATGTCCGTAGAACTCAGTACATTGACAAGTCCACGAATCTTCAGATCGTTGGTTGTTCCGTTGACGCGAGCAAAGAAATCTCCGTAAAGCTTTCCGAATAATGCTGATTTGCGAGTGCGTGAAGAGTCGAACACCAGGAAGTTCTGTCCATACAGACTGAGGTTCATGTCAATATTATTGAGGTTGGCAAAGTTCACAAATCCGTTGATAGTGAGTGGATTCTGTCCTGCACCAAGAATCTTGATATTGTTGAACGTGATATAGCTGTCGTTGAAGGTGATTGGTTCGTCTGCAATGGCAAGGTTGAACGAGTAGATCTCACTATAAACGTGTACACCTTCTGGATTGAGGTTTCCATTAAACAACAGGGTATCGATAGGTCCTGAAGCAGAGACCATACCGTTAACAATACCGTCAAGTGCACAGATATTGCCAGTGATGAACGGATTCACGGTTGCAAGTGGAAGGTGGTCGAGAATGAGTGATGCGTTCAAGTGTTTCTGTCCCGTGACATTGTAATTGCCTTTAATGATACCGATATGTTCGTCATCGTGATAGAGCATCGCATTGATGTCATGTCCCTCTTCTCCCATTGGTTGGTAGTTGAAGATTGTCATCAAGTCACCCATACCAATTCCCTCGTATGCGAATCGGTTCGCTTGCACGATTCCTCCTACCGTAAATCCTTCGTTGGTTTGGATATAGTTCACACTGAGATTCAGCAAGCCTGCCATTTGAGGAGCAAACGGAATCACCTTCAGCAGTTCCTCAATGTTCAGGTTGTTGATGACGGCTTCGATGTTCTGTAACTGCGAGTCAACTGGATTCGCATAGACGGAAATGCTACAGCTATCCGAAGTCGACATCATCAGTACATTGGCTTTCAACCTATTCTTTTTATAGAGTTCAATATAGTTGTCGTCATTCACTTCAAACGATCTGAAAGCAATGATTGGCTGCTTAGGATAGAGACTCAACTGGAGCAAACTGTCTGTTGTGATGACACCTCTCACACCAACATCTATACCTTTCTCTTTCTTGTCGTTGAAGAATGTGAGGTGGCTGTCGAGGTTGTGAGGCGACAGGAAACCGTCAAGATATGCGGTGAATGCCGAACAAACTTCTTGTTTAGGACATGAAACCGCTACGTTATATGTGATTTGAGTCGTATCTTGGTAAAGGTCAAAGCTGACCGTATCGATTTTGATGGAGTCGTTGGTGATGAAGTTATAGACATGGGCGTTTCCTTGCAAACCGTATTCTTGCGATGTGCGTATGTTTGCTGCGACTTCTTCGTATCTGAATCCTTGCATAAACAAGAATTTACTGATGGGGTTTTGGTTACCGACAGAGGCTCTCAATGTAGTCTGTGGCATCATTTGTTTCAGCAGGTTGATGTTCAGACTACGTTCCTCTAATTGCTGTTGGGCTGTTTCTGCCACTTTGCTAAAGTCTTCCATCAATGAGAACAGGTTGTTGGGCGAATGGAAGTCAAAATCCATATCGCTGGTGGTCAGCTGGATAGACGTGGAGTCCATCGTTGTTTCGGCATGAAGGTCGAACTTTTCTGTGACCAGACTATCGCCTTTGAGCACTACTTCCACACCTTCGATGGCTGCATCCATCAGGAACAACTCTTTGTAGTTGCTGCTTGCCTTAAATTCTCCGTGGGTGGCGTGTGCCGTCAGGGGGTCGGCAGACAACCCCAGTTCATGAAGGTCGGAGAACGGTAGGTCGAGTTTCATGTCGGCATCTACGCCTTTCCTGTTCATGGTGCCCTCTACGATCAATTTTCCGTCAAGTCGTTCGTCTCCGAATTGTGTTTCTGATTTGATGATGGTGTTCTTGAGCGAAGCCACCATGTCAGTATTGTCAAGGTAATAGGTGCCGTAATCAACGTGCTCGAGATTCAACTTGGCATCCGTATAGGTAGCAGGGGATGTGAAATCAAATCCTCGTCCCTTGGCCTTCAATCTGCCCGTCAAGTGGCAGGGATCGCTCAAGGCGATAATCGCATTTACATTGAAGTTACGTGCAGTCAGGTCAATGTCGTATGCCTCGTTGTTCATGTTGTAATTAGCCTTCACCACAGCATTCGATGCCCCGTAGTTGAGCGATGCGTCTGCTTTCAATTGATTGTCAGCCATATTGATAGAGCCGTTCATTCTCATGCCTGCAGGCAGTCTCAACATTGAAGCCACATCTTTAGGAAGGAATCCTTTGACAAACGACAGGTTCTGTCCGCTGAGGTCCATACGGCTTTCTATGCCGATGTTGCCGTTTGGATCCATCAGATTGGTTAAGACGGCATCACCTTTGAAGTCGAACGCACCATCCATCTTTGCTTCGAGGTGGTGCACATCGAGTTGGTGCATATTCCCTTCAGCAGCTAATGCTATTGTGATAGGACGGTCTGGTAAGGAGTTCTCAAACTGATCGGCCATGTCTGCTGCAAATCTGGCAAGGTCGGATTTCCCTACGGTTCCATTAGCGTCAACACGTAGTGTGCCTGCAAGGGAATCCGGACTGAACGTATCCATATCCATTCGCAGATCAAGGTTCAAATCCGATGATGGAGTCTTCAGATGTGCCTGGTTGAGATAAAGGGCTTTGTTGTCCATTCTGAATACCCCGTTCAGTGTGTCTAATTGCAGACCGCTTCGATCCTGCCCCGATAACTGTACAATACCAACGTATAGGTTTCCGTTGCTGAGATACGATAGCGAGTCAATATTCAGGTTCACGTCCTTCAGGTTGATGTGGCTGGGGTCGAACCCTCGAACTGGTATTGCACCTCCTGTGTCGTAATTGATAGCGGTTTGCTGCATCTTTAACGGAGCGACATAATAGTTGCCGCCATCCAGATCCAAACGTGCACTTGTGGTGGCTGTACCCATTTGGGTATTGATTGTCATACTGTCTCGAGGTGCCATATTCAGGGTGAACCCTACATCGTTCAGAACAACCTGTTTGAGGTCGATGGTCTTGAGCATGCTGCTTTCTTCCTCTTCCAGCGTGTCTTCAGCCACACTATCAGCTAAAGAGATGATGAGGTCAGAACGGTCGAATGTGAGGGAGGGGACAGTCATGTGTCCTTGATTTAGGTTCCATTCCACATTTTTTACTTCTAACAGCTTGCCTCTGAACTGTAATTGCATCGATTCAACCAGGTCGAGCGTGTTGACTTGCGTGTCCGTCAGACGAACCTCATCAATCATCACCTCGCCCTTGAAAAGCGGGAGCAACCTCACGTCGGCTATCAGTTCCTTAGCATGAAGTACCGTATCAGACGGCGCTATCATCAATACTCCACCCATTGAGAGGTCGAGCGGGAACTTCAGTCGCACACGTTCCACGCTCACCTCCATTCCTGTCTCTTTGCTGAGATAGTCAGCAGTCAGGTCAACTGCCCATTTCTGTACAGGGGGAATATAGAGCGCAACAAACAGCAACAGCAAAAGGATAAGCGGTAATGCAACCACCCATCCTATGACTTTCAATATGCGCTTTGTCGTTTTGCTCATGTGCCTGAACTTCTGCAAAATTACGGATAATTCTCAATACCACAAAATTATTTTATAATTTTTGCATATAAAATGTAAAAACAGGCCCATCCTTCCTTCGATGAGCCTGTTTTGATGTACGATTTAGTTATTTTTCGATTTTCGTTCTTAGCTCTCAATCCTTAGCTTTCAGAAACCTTGAACCACGTTCCACAATTCTCACTTCGCCCTTCACCATATCGCTCTTCGTCGAGTCAGCTGCTTCGCCACGTGTCGGAGCATAGTAGTATGGGTAGCCGTTATTGTAATAGTAGTCGTAGTTGTCGTAGTAGCCATAGCCATAATAGTTGTCATAATAACCATAGCTGTTCCAATTAAAGTTATCCAACTTGAAGAGGGTGAAGCGTGTTCTGTTGTTGAGATAGCCGGCAAACACATCTGTGTAAACGCGAGTGTACGGGTTATAGTCGCTCGTGATGCTCCATTGATAGATGTCGCAGTCGAGATTGCTGTCGTAGTGGTAACGCAACTGAATGACACCATTAATCACTCTCCAGTCGAAGTAATAGCTCTGATAGCGGTATGGACCATCATTGTAGAAGTCAATCTGGTCTCCGTGTCCGTATGTACTGCCATCGCGGAAGAACCGAATGTTGGTATAAGCAGCATCGACTTCCCAGACTCTGTCATATCTGTCGGCAAAGCTATAAAACATACCCATGTCACCTGTCCATTCTCCCCTGAGGTTGTATGCGGTTGTGACATCCTCATCGCATGATACGAACATCATGGCGAGGATTCCAATCAATAGTGTAGAAATCTTTTTCATAAGCGGATATTTTTTAGGGTTTGTAAATTCTTTTGTTTTAACTCTCAACTCTCAACTGTCAACTGTCAACTGTCAACCATCCACGCTGCAAAGGTACGGCTTTTTTTGTATTTCTCATTAGGAAAATGCATAATTTGTGGAGGATTTTCCCCAAAACCGCAATTAATTGCTGTATTGTGTGTGATAAATTATAAATTATTTACTATCTTTGCGCCACTTACAATCAAAACCAAAACAACATGAACAATTGGATTAAGAGAGTGCAACGCAAACTTGCTTGCTTTGCCGAACGTGAGAATTTTGGCCAGAAAGGCAGTATCGTCATACCTTTGTTTGCCTTTGTGGTGCTGTTATCAGCTTGTGGAGCCAACGAACCCTCTGTGGGTGAGAAGGAAGCCGCCATCTACCGAGAGTACTTCGAGAAAGTGAAGAAAGCTCAGTCGATAGAGGACATCGCACAGATTCAAAACGAATCGGGATTCGAAGAACGTATTGCTGAGTTGGTGCCCGAATGGAGAGTGCTCATCAACGGAACCGACTCAAGTGCCTACTATGCCGAGCAGGCTAAGGCACAAGGGGCGAAAGACTCTTTGAAGGCCATCACAGAGGCCAAACTGACAGAGTTTATCAAGAACATCAAGTTTGAGTAATCATTCTGACCTCTAACCTCTAAAATAGACTTAATATGCAACGAAAAGCATTATCGGTTATCGCCTTCACGATTTGTGTGCTCTTCATGCAGGCACAGGGTGTTTTGCCTTTCGGGAATTGGTTCAACAAACCCGACCAATCGCGCATCATTGAGAATCAGATAGCATCCCGCCCCGACCAATTGCGCATTCTCAAAAATCAAGTGGGGTATTACCCCGATCAGGAGAAGTATGTCGTTGTTGAGGGCGACAATCCCCTTCCATGGGCCGTCAAGGTTCCCGACAATTACACGTTTCCTGGTAGCAAGGTCAAGTGGCCCAAAGGTAAGACGCTGGCTTTGAGTCGTATACGTCCGATTGTCTCACCTTTGTCGGGCAAGATCCGTTATGTAGCCAAGCTTGCTGATATGACGACACCCGGACGTTATCAAATCGTTTATGGTGACCAGACGACTGACATCCTGGTGTCCGAACGTCCCTATAGCGACATCGCCAAGGCTTCGCTGCGTCTGTTCTACCTCATCCGCTCGGGTGTGCCAATCGAACGGGGTGGGGTTTACAACCGTCCGCTCGGTCATCCCGACACGCAGGTACTTGTCCATCCTTCGGCTGCGACCGAGAAGCGTCCAGCAGGTACAGTCATCAGTTCGCCCTATGGTTGGTACGATGCCGGCGACTACAACAAGTATGTGGTGAACTCCGCGTTCAGCATCGGCTTGATGTTTGCTGCCTACGAACAGCTTACTGCCTATTTCGCAACTCTCGATACGGACATTCCTGAAAGCACCAACCAGACACCCGACTTCCTCGACGAGATGATGTTCAACCTCCGTTGGCTCCTCACAATGCAGGATCCCGATGATGGCGGTGTGTATCACAAGCTTACAACGCCCAACTTCGAGGCGTTCATCATGCCGACGGAGTGCAAGCAGCAACGCTATGTGGTGGCGAAAAGCACTACGGCAACGCTCGACTTCGCAGCTGTGATGGCTGATGCAGCCCGTCTGTTTGCTCCCTATCAGCGCGACTATCCTGGCTTTGTGGCTCAGGCCGAGAAGGCTGCGAAACTGGCCTATCAATGGGCGAAGGAACATCCGCAGGCCATGTACAACCAGAACCAACTGCGCGACCCAGCCGTAACGACCGGCACCTACAGCGATTTCAATTCGCGCGACGAATTCTTCTGGGCAGCCTCGGCCCTCTACCGCCTGACTAAAGATATGTCGTATCTCTCCGACGCAAGGCAGTACGAGCCTCGTCAGTTCTCTACGCCCTCTTGGGGAAATGTGTCGGCACTCGGAGCCTTCGAGTGGCTGGCAGAGCCGTATGTGGGGACTGTTCAGTCGGTTGACGAGTCGGGTCTTCCTATGAATATTATAACGTTGAGTGACGAGTTTCATGTTCGCATGCTCAATCAGCTGACAGCCTACTGCGACAACGCCATCAAGGGTGTCGACGAGTCATCGTTCCAGTCGCCCTACGGCAACAGCGCCGGCGACTTCGGGTGGGGCTGTCTGGCCGAGAAATGCTGTTGTCAAGGCCTTGCACTGCTCTATGCCGACAAGATGTCTGGCACCGACAAATACCGTCAGTATGCCCTTATGAATGCCGACTATCTCCTGGGCCGCAATGCGACGGGCTATTGCTACGTCACGGGCTTCGGCGAGCTTAGTCCGATGCATCCCCACCACCGCATCAGTTCGGCTGACGATGTTGAGGCTCCTTTCCCAGGCATGTTGGTCGGAGGTCCCAATCCTGGTCAGCAGGACAAGAAAGATTTGAAGAAGGCGGTCTATCCGTCGAATGTCCCCGACGAATCGTACATCGACGATGAGGAGTCATATGCCTCCAACGAGATTGCCATCAACTGGAATGCCTCACTCGTCGCCTTCCTTTGCTGGCTCGATGCGCTCGCTTTGCCAGAAAATCCCGTCGTCCTGAAAAGCGGAGATGTCAGCATGACGATCGATGTCCAGCAAGGTGGAAAAGTGTTGTCCCTCAAATATGGAGAAAAAGAAATCATCTCCCAACTGCAACGTCCCGAATGGTTCGGAAGCACCTTCTGGACAAGTCCGCAGCGTGAATGGAACTGGCCCCCAGTACAGGAGTTCGATAAGCGGCCCTATGCCGTCGATCACTACAACGCCGAGCACCTCATCATCAGCAGCCCTGTCTCCCAGCGATTAGGTCTGCGAGTAGGTAAGGATTTCAGTGTCGGCAAGAACGGCTCCTTCGTCATCACCTATTCCATCAAGAACGAAGGCACGGAGCCACGAAGTGTGGCACCTTGGGAAATCACCCGTGTCATCAACGACGACGGCATCATCTACTTCGATGCACCCATCGACAGCATCTGGCCTGCTGATCTCATGACCTTCACATCAGCCCATGGTGCCTCATGGTATAAGACCGATGAAGCACCACAGAACCGCAAGGTCAATGCGAACGCACGAGGATGGTTAGCCTATTCTGCAGACGGGTTAATACTGCTGAAGCAGTTCAAGGATCTCAAAGCAGGCGAGGCAGCACCAGGCGAAGCCGAGGTGCAGGTATATGTCAACCAAGGTAAGACCTACATCGAACTCGAGAGCCAGGGAGCCTACACCCTCCTTCAGCCAGGCGAGCAGCTCACATGGACCGTATGCTGGTATCTCCTCCCCACCAACGCATCACCAGTCCCCTCCCAGCAACTGATGAAACTACCCAAACCCTGAACCTTGAATAGTTGATAGTTTGCCGTTTACAGTTTACCGTTTTTGACTTTTGAACTCTAACCTCTAACCTCCAACCTCTTCCTCCCCCTAAAAGGGGGTTGGGGGGCTTCTTAGCTCTTTTCATACGCCCCCGCCCTGAAGGGCACCCCCTCTATCTTAAAGGGGGAACTTTTTTTGGGGTTATTAGCTGCTCCCCTAAGATAGGGGACCGAGCGAAATCGTAGCTCGGTTTGCGACGACGGAAGGTTTATCTTCCCAAAGGAGTGAAACGAAGTGTACTTTCGTCATGAAATGACTGAGGAGTGTGTCTTTGCTTTTGAGTCCCAGTATGGGACCGCTTCAGTCCCAATATGGGAACGATACAGTCCCAGTGTGGGACCGTTTCGACATACTGTGTGTCAGATCCCTCGTAAGATTCGATGAAAAATGCAGAATAATATGAAATTTGCAAAGACCTAACACAAAAAGCCTCGAAAATGGCTTTGCAGATACTTGTGGTCGTGTTTTTGGTTCTCCAAAGAGGTAACTAAGACCTAACTAAGAGGTAACTAAGACCTAACTAAGAGGTAACTAAGACCTAACATGAATTTACGATTTCTCTCCCCCAACGGGGCGAAATTATTTAGGATAGGACCTATTTATTTACGATTTGACCATTGACCATTTACGATTGATTTTAATTGATTTATTTACAAATTTCTTAGCCCCAACGGGGCGGAATAATTTAGGATAGGGCGGAAGCCCTATTTCGTTTTAAACACCCCACCCATCGCCCTGTAGGGGCGAAATATCTTATAATATGTCTTTCCGATAGGGTTGACACCCTATCCTTTGTTATGTCACCCCTACGGGGTTTCTAAGTTCCCTCGTCCTCCCCCTAAAGGGGGAGTTAGAGGTGGTCTGTTCTAGTTACCTCTTAGTTAGGTCTTAGTTAGGTCTTAGTTAGGTCTTTTTGCGCGTTTTTTGCTTGTAACTGTCTAACGGAGAGCAACTTGCGAGTTTTCTATGTTAGGTCTTGAGAAAAAACGCAAAAAAAATATTTTTTTCCCGTTCCAATAACCCAGCATTATCGGAGCATAACCCACGCTTATTCGCAGTAAACCATCCCCTAATTCCTCAGCGAAACTTGTTTACTCCCCCAAATAATTAATGATACATTAAAGAAAGGAGAGCCAAAGCCCTCCTGTCTTTCTTCTACAGCTC